>JAJYRV010000140.1 GCA_021793935.1 Actinomycetes bacterium
CACGAGCTGTCGCTCACGGGGCAGGCGGGTGAAGATGAGCGCGAGGAGCGCCCCGATGATGAGGCCCCCGATGTGGGCCTGCCAGGAGATTCCACGCACCATGAATGAAAACACGACGTTGATGCCGATCACGAGCAGGATCTGCTGGGCATCGCGCCCAAGTCGGCGCAGCACGAGGAACACCGCACCGAACAACCCGAACACGGCCCCGGAGGCACCGACGACCCCGCCCCACCAGGAGGCGCTCGCCGGGGAGGAGAACAGGACAACGGCTACCGTGCCACCGAAAAGGCTGAGGAAGTAGAGGCTGATGAATCGCCACCGCCCGAGTAGTTGCTCGAGGAAGGGCCCGATCAGCCAGAGGGCGTACATGTTCAACAGCAGGTGCAGAATCCCGGCGTGAAGGAACCCCGTGGTAATCGCCCGATAGGGTTCCACCGCCCCGAGAGCAGGCGCGAAAACGAGGAGTTGGTCCACCGTCCGGGTGAGGAAACCCAGGAGGAAAATCGCCACGTTGATCCCGATCAGCGTCAACGTGATGATGGGCCGGCCGCTTGCCCGCCCACCCAGGACCGTGCGCGTCGGGCGTGCCTGTTTGGACGCTTCCCGCACGCAATCCACGCACTGGACGCCGACCGCGGCTTGCCGCTGGCATTCGGGGCAGGCAGGGCGATTACAGCGTTGGCAGCGGACGTAGGAGATCCGGTCCGGGTGGCGAGGGCAGGTGGGCGTTGATGGCGGTCCCGAGGAGCTCGGGCCGCCGCCGTCGCCATCCCAGTCCCCGGCGCCCCCGGGCCGGGGGGCTGGAGGGTAACTGGTCATGCGTTATTCGACGATCTCCACCGAGTTGATCACGATGTCCTCCAGCGGGCGATCCTGCGCTCCGGTGGCGGCAGCCCCGATGGAGTTGACGACGTCGATCGAGGCTTGGTCCTTCACCTTGCCGAAGATCGTGTGCTTGCCCTGGAGCCAGTTCGTCGGGGCGACCGTGATGAAGAACTGCGACCCGTTCGTGCCCTTGCCGAAGCGGACACCCGCGTTCGCCATCGCGAGCACGTAGGGTTCGTTGAAGTTGAGCTCCGGGTGGATCTCGTCGTTGAAGGTGTATCCCGGCCCGCCCGTACCGGTGCCGATCGGGTCTCCGCCTTGGATCATGAAGTTGGAGATCACGCGGTGGAAGATCGTGCCGTCGTACAACGGGGTGTTCGATTCCTCCCCCGTCTGCGGGTGGGTCCAGGTGCGCTCCCCTTTGGCGAGTTCAACAAAGTTGCGAACCGTCTTGGGGGCGTGGTTGGGGAATAGTTCTACGGTGATGTCACCGGCTGAGGTATGCAAAATCGCGTCCATATTCTCATTGTGACACCGGTGCGGCTCAGGGATAAACCCGGCGCGCAATCGCGTCGAACGGATTCGCCGGGGGAGAAGAATATTCGCTTTCGGGCGAACATGGAAGAAGGCATGCACACATGCCCCGAGGGTGGCAGGATAGAGGGGAACCCGTGTCCGATCTCCAAGTGGAGCAACATCAAAAGGACGAGTGAGATGTCAAAGCAACCCAAGATTTCCGCGGATCAGGTGAAAGATCAAGCAGCTGAGGCAGGCAAGCTTGCCCGCCAGTTCGCCGATGATGCAAAAGACTGGGCGACCCCCCGAGTAGAGGCCGCCAAGGATTGGGCAGGGCCGAAGGTCGACAAGGCCTGGCGCGAGGCTGTCGAGGCCGCCGCGCCGAAGATCGCTGAGGCGGCGGAGAAGAGTCGCGGAGCGGTTGACGTTGCTCACGACAAGATTGTTGACGACGTTCTCCCCCTCGTCGTAGCCAAGATGGAGGACGCGGCGAAGGTCGCCAAGGAGGGGGCCGAAAAGGCCGCCGACTCGGCGTCCGGGAAGGCGGACAAGACACTCAAGAAGATCGAGAAGGTTGCCGACGAACAGACCAAGAAGAAGGGCGGTTTCCGCCGCGCCCTTGGGTGGACGCTCGTCGGGACCGCCGTCGCGGGTGCCGGGGTGCTCATTTGGCGCCGCACCAAGCCGGTGGATGACCCCTGGGCGGAGGAGTACTGGGACGACGCGCCGGCGGCCGTGAGCCCGACCGTCGCCGAGAAGCTCCACACCGCGGCCGACGCCGTCAAGGACACGACCGAGTCGACCAAGGAAAAGGTCGAAGAGGTCCGGGACACGGCGAAGGACGCGGCGAAGGATGCGAAGGAGAAGGCCGAAGAGAACCGCCCGGCCGCCAAAGCAGCCGCTGATGACCTCAAGGACGCCGCAAAAGACGCCGGCGAAGGCGTGAGCGATAAGGCCAAGGGCGCAGCGACGTCAGCAAAGAACGCCGCCGAGGACGTGAAGGATGCGGCGAAGAAGGCGACGGACGACGACAAGAAGTAGTTGAACGCGTCACATTGGGCTTGGGGCGGCGCGGCACAATGGGAGAATATCCGTTGTGACTGTGAATCCATCCGCCTCAAGCCTTTCTCTTATTGATCAACTCGATGCGGCGATCGGTGTCGCGATCTCCGCTGCGTATCCCGAGCACGCGGGGGCGGATCCCCTCATCCGGCCGTCGGATCACGCGGATCTGCAGGCGAACGTTGCGCTGGCACTAGCGAAGAAGGTCGGCGCCTCCCCGCGGGAGGTCGCGGCACAGATCACCTCCCACCTCGCCGGCTCGCCGCTCATCGGCGCCGCCGAGATTTCCGGCCCCGGTTTCATCAACCTCACCCTCACCGACGAGGCGCTGTGGAACCAGGTGCGCACGCGGTTCTCCGCGCCCAGGCTCGGGATTCCCGAGACGCAGGCCGGTGTGCGGACCGTCGTCGATTACTCCGCACCCAACATCGCCAAAGAAATGCACGTCGGGCACTTACGTTCCTCCATCATCGGCGACGCGCTCGTGCGGATCCTCGGGTTCTTGGGATCGGAGGTCGTCAAGCAGAACCACCTCGGTGATTGGGGCACCCAGTTCGGGATGCTCATCCAATACATCGATGAACACCCCGAGGCGAACTGGCGCGCGAGCGAGCTCAGCGAAGAATCACCGGTCGCCGCGCTCGACAACCTTTATAAGGCCGCCCGGGGGGAATTCGATTCCGATCCCGAGTTCGCTGTTCGTGCCCGCCGCCGGGTCGTGGCCCTGCAGGCGGGGGATGAGGCGACCCTCGCGGTGTGGCGGGAGATCGTCGCGGAGTCGGAACGGTTCTTCGGGCAGGTGTACTCCCGGCTCGGGCTCCTGCTCACGCCCGCGGACGCGGCGGGGGAATCGTTCTACAACCCGATGCTGCCCGGCGTCGCCGAGGAACTCGAGACCCGCGGGCTCGCCCAGGAGTCCGAGGGGGCGCTGGTCATCCTCTCCGAGGAGACCAAGGGCCAGGACGACCAGCCCGCGGCGCTCATCGTGCGCAAATCCGACGGCGGTTACGGCTACGACACGACGGATCTCGCGACCCTTCGGTACCGGATCCAGACGCTCGAGGCGGATCGGATCCTGTACGTCGTGGGCGCGCCACAAGCCTTGCACTTCAAGCTCATCTTCGAAGCGGGCCGGCGCGCGGGCTGGCTGACCGACGACGTCCACGCCCAACACGTCCAGTTCGGCTCCGTCCTCGGGGCCGATGGCAAGCCGTTCAAGACCCGCGAAGGGGTTTCCGCGAAGCTCATGGACCTCATCACCGAGGCGGTCGACGCGGCCTACGCCGTGGTGAGGGAGGCCAAGGGGGAGGAGATCGACGAGGCGGAGTTGCGCACGATCGCCGAACAGGCGGGGATCGCGGCGATCAAATACGCCGATCTCTCGAGCAACCGGATCAAGGATTACACATTCGACCCCGAGCGGATGGTCTCCTTCACGGGCAACACTGGTGTGTATCTGCAGTACGCCCACACCCGGCTCGCCTCGATCCTTCGCCGCGCGAAGGAACAGGGCCTCGGCGCGGGTGACCCCGCCCCCCTCACCGGCGCCGACCTGCCGCCGCTACAGCCAGCGGAGCGGGCGCTCTCCTTGGCCCTCGATGAGCTTCCCTCCGCACTCAACGCCGTGGCCGAGACCCTCGAACCGCACGTCCTGTGCACCTACGCCTACGACCTCGCGCGCACCTTCACCGAGTTCTACGACCAGTGCCCGGTTCTCACCTCCGAGGGCGAGGTGCGGGGACGCCGGCTCGTGCTCGTTGATCTCACTCGCCGTACCCTCGCCCAGGTACTCGACCTCTTGGGGATCGCCGCGCCCGAAAGGATGTAACGGTGGCCCACTCCCACGCACCCACAACCGTCACGGCGGGGCATCGCAAACGCCTGATCATCGTGCTCATCGTGACCGGAACGGTCGTGATCTTCCAGTTGGTGGGCGCGCTCATTTCCGGGTCGCTCGCGCTGCTCGCGGATGCGGGGCATATGCTCACCGACGCGACCGGGGTGCTCATCGCGCTCATCGCCATCACGCTCGCGAGCAGACCCGCCACGGATTCCCGCACCTGGGGCCTCCTACGGGCGGAGATCCTCGCTGCGCTCATCAACGCCGTCATTCTCGGGGGGATGGGCATCTACGTCATAGTCGCGGCGATCCTGCGCTGGAACGCGCCCCCGGAAGTGTCGACGACCCCGATGCTCATCGCCGCCGGCGCCGGTCTCATCGCCAATGCCGTCTCCCTCAAGGTCCTTCACGGCACCCACGAGGAATCGGTGAACATGCGCGGAGCCTATCTCGAGGTGCTCGGTGATCTCATCGGCTCGGTCGCCGTCATCGCCGCCGGGATCGTCATCGCGACGACGGGTTACCAGCGCGCGGATGTGTTCGCTTCGCTGGGGATCGGTCTGTTCATTCTTCCCCGCGCGTGGTCACTGCTCTCCGAGGTCGTGCACATCCTGTTGGAATCGACCCCCAAGGGGTTGGACCTCGCCCGGGTGCGCGAGCACATCCGCTCCGTGGAAGGGGTCATCGATGTGCACGATCTGCACGCGTGGACGATCACCTCCGGCATGCCCGCCCTCACCGCGCACGTCGTCGTCGAAGATGAGTACCTTGCCGATTGCGCGGACGTGCTCGATAAGGTGAGCGCGTGCCTGGCCGAACACTTCGACCTCGAACACACCACTCTGCAGTTGGAACCCGTCGGGCACCTCGAGCACGAGGCGAACCCCGGCTGTTGAGGGTTCTTAGGTGAGCAGGCTGATCCCGGCGAGGAGCAGCGCGATGATCTTGATCGCATCCGCGCCGACGTACACCCAGTGCACCTGGGAGCGTTGTTCGCTGACATTGCCGGCAAGCACGGCGTCGGAACGTTTGTGGAGTTTGGGGAGGATCACGCCGAGCTGGGCGACGAGCATGACCGCCGCGATGAGGAGATAGCCGTATCCTGCCTGCCAGCCGCCGGCGAGCACCGCGACCAGGAGGATTGCCGCACCGAGCAACACCTCCACGGTGTTGAGTGCGCGAAAGACGATCCGACCGATGCCCAGGCCCAGCGGCAACGTGATTCCCGGTGCGCGGAATTTCAGTGGCGCCTCGAGGAAGGAGATCGCGAGAACCATCCCGAACCAGACGAAACAGATCGCTGCGATGGCGAGAACCACGTGACAGTAATCCCCTCAATTTTGAGCTAACTAATGGCGGACGCAGGTTGACTCAGATCAAGTTCCTAGTGCCGACTTCCGTGGCTTAATTCTACACAGTGCCGGGCCGGACGCTCTACGATCAAAACTCTTCAAGCCATCTCGAAGTCAACTGGGGGATTAACGGCATCTCACATAGACGCGCCAGAATACCGCTGTCGCAGAGCAAAGCGGCGCTCTTTCCGAACTTCCGGGACAATGGAAAGTAAACGGTTCCAATCCCCCGACCCGTCGCCATCCGCGCGAAGATGGGACGTACTATGCTCAAGCCCGCACCACGACCAGGCCAACCGAACCCCTAGCGCTCCTTAAGAGGCTC
>JAJYRV010000141.1 GCA_021793935.1 Actinomycetes bacterium
GCTACGGGGCGTACGGCTCCACATGCACCTGCACGGTTGCCGCGTTCCGGAGAAGTTTGGACATCGGGCAGCGGGCGTGCGCCGCGCGCAGGGTCTCTTCGGCATCGGACTGCTCGGCCCCATCGATCCCGACGTAGGCGTCGACGTGGAATTCGTATCCGGGCCCTGGGTCTGCTTCCTGTAATCCCACCGTCACTCGCACCCGGCTCCGGCGCGAGCCCTCGAGGATCGCCTGCACCGTCGCGTTCAGGCAGGTCGCCCACGCGAGTGCGAGGAGTTGCTCGGGGTTCGTCTGTTCCGGGGTATCGGCGGTTGCCGCGCCGCCGGCCAGCGGGGAGGCCACCTGGACCTCGAGCCCGCCGGTGATCCAGCTGGTGCCATCCCCGCCGTGATCATTCACACCTTCTGTGCGGTAGAGCGTCGTCATTCCTCCAATATAATTGGACATGATCCAACAACGCGAATCCCGCGACCGCCGAAATGGCCAAGAACAGGAGCAATCGCCGTGACGCCTGGGGCTGATTCAGCGATCGTGCGCTTCGAGAACGTCACGAAGCAATACGGCAATGCTGACGGTCGCCCGGCCCTCGCCTCCCTCGACCTCACCATTCGCCAAGGGGAAATCATCGGGATCATCGGGGAGAGCGGCGCAGGCAAATCCACTCTCCTGCAATTGATCAACGGGCTCACCTTCCCCACTTCCGGCACCGTGACCGTCGCGGGCGCGGAGGTTCCCCGGCTTTCTCGACGCCGCCTTCGCGAACTCCAACGCGGCATCGGGGTGGTGTTCCAAGGCATCCACCTGCTGAGCAACCGCACGGTGCGCAAGAACGTTGCCCTCCCGCTCGAGTTGGCCCGCCGCCACCCCAGTTCCGGCGGAGCCGATCTGCGCACAGGCGCTGAGATCCGCCGGGCCGTGGAGGAGATCCTCACCTTCGTCGGCCTCTCCCACCGGGCCGAACACTACCCCGCCCAACTCAGCGGCGGCGAACAGCAACGCGCCGCGCTCGCCCGCGCCCTCGTGGGCCGCCCCGCCCTCTTGCTCGCCGATGAACCCACCTCCTCCCTGGACACCAGCACGACGTCGGAAGTTCTCCGCGTGCTCGCGAACGCGCGCGAGGAGTTCGGCACCACCGTCGTCGTCATCACCCACGACCTCGACGTCGTCAAAGCGATCTGTGATCGGGCCGCGCTGTTGGAACAGGGAGAGTTGCAACAGATCTTCCCGGTGACCAAACGGGGGTACCGGGCGCTGCCGAGCTATCGCGAACAGGTGGCCGAGGAGTTCGCGCAGTGAACGGATTGGCCGAGGTCTTCAACCAGCATGGCGAGGCGATGACCGCCGCGCTGTGGGAAACCGGATACATGGTTGCCGTTTCCCTCGCCGCAGCCGCGCTCATCGGCCTGCCCCTGGGCATGACCGTCTTCCTCACCCAGCGGGGCGGACTCGCGGAGAACCGCGCCGCGTGGTCGATCGCGAACCTGTACATCAACGTCGTGCGTTCCTTCCCGTTCCTGCTCCTGGTCGTCGTCCTCATCCCCTTCACCCGCGCCGTCATGGGCACGAGTTTCGGCACCCGCGCCGCCACGTTGCCGCTGTGCTTCGTCGCCGTCGCGATCTACGCCCGCCTCGTGGAACAGATCATGCGGGAGATCCCGGCTGGGATCTCCCGGGTCGCTCGATCGCTGGGAGCGAGCCTGCCGCAAGTGGTCCTGCGCATCTACCTGCCCGAGGCGCTCTCCGGACTCGTCTACGCCCTCACCTCCGCCGCCATCAGCCTGCTGTCATACTCCACCGTCCTCGGAGTCGTCGGCGGCGGCGGAATCGGGGACTTCGCAATGCGCTACGGGTATCAGGAATACAACGACACCCTCATGCTCGCCACCGTCGCCATCATCATCGTCATCGTTCTGGCCATGCAAGGTATCGGATACCGGATCTCTGACCGTCTCGATCACCGCTAGCCACCACCATCACCACAGAAATGAGAAAAGGAACTTATGTTTTCCGTACCCACCCCTCGCCGTCTCATCACTGCCGCAGCCGCTACCGTGCTGCTCGCGGGGTGCTCGAGCGCATCCACCTCCGATGACGGCCCGGACCCCGCCGCCGACGAGACGGAAACTCACACCCTGAAGATCGCCGCGGTGCAATCGCCGATGACCGACGTGGTCGAAGCGGCGGGAGAAGCTATCGAGGACGGATATGAGATCGAACTCGTCGAAGTATCCGACTACGTCACCGCGAACGTCATCGTCAACGACGGCGACGCTTATGGCAACTTCTCCCAACACGAGCCCTACATGGAAACGTTCAACGAGGGGAACGACGCCTCCCTCGTCGCGGTCCAGCCGGTATACAACTTCGTCATCGCCTTCTACTCCAAGACCGTCGACGACATCGAGGACCTGCCCGAGGGCGGCGTCGTCGCCATCGCCGATGATTCTTCTAACCGGGGCCGGGCGCTGAAACTCCTCGCGGAGGAAGGGGTGATCACCTTGGACCCCGAGGTCGACCCGTATGAGGCGGGCCTCGAGGACATTACCGAGAACCCGAAGGACCTGGAGTTCCTCGAGGTTGCCATCACCGCCCTGAACGCCGCCTACGACGAGGCGGACCTGGTGTTCCAGTGGCCCTCCCACATCGCCGCCCTCGGCCTCACCCCGGAGGAGGACGGCCTCATCACCGAGCTTGATGACGCCTTCGCCCTCGACCTCGTGGTGCGCGAAGACGACGCCGACTCCGATGCCACTCAGGCGTTGAAGGAGGCCTTCACCAGCGACGCCGTCCGTGAGGTCATCGAATCCAACGGCACCATCGAAGTCTCCTTCTAAACAGCTGCGCTATCGGGGCTCTCGAGCCAGGTCGCAAAATCGATCCGGGCCCGGAGGGCTGCATCGGTGCCCCGCAAAGTTCCGGAGGCGAACGCCCGACCGACCCGCCCGGGCATCCGCAGCTCCAGCACGCGCTGCCTCTTCCCCGCCCGCCGCAGATATCTGCGGGCCATGTCAGCGAGAACCTCATCTCGCGGCCCAACGAGATCTGCGGCGCGGCCGGCGGGCTCCCTCTTCGCTACCCGCACGAGGTACTCCCCGACCTCCCGAGCCGCGACGGGGCGCAGTAACCCGGTGGGCAGATAGGCGATCGGGCCGGGCATCCGGGACAGGAACTGCGCCGGGAATTCGTGAAACTGCGCGGCGCGCACAATCGTGTACGGCACCCGCTCGGACCGTTCTACGGCACGCTCGTGGGCGAGCTTGCCCGCGTAATACCCGCCCTCCACGCCGTCGATTCCCACGATCGAGAGCGCGACGTGATGTTTCACCCCAGCAGCTGCACCTGCCGCGAGCAGCCGCGCCGTACTCCGGGTGAAGAAGCGGGTGGCCACGCGCGCGGAAAGCGTGCCCGGGTTCGTCACGTCGATGACGGCATCCACCTGCTCGAGCGCCCGGGCCAGACCCGTTCCGCTCGCGACATCGACCCCGGTGCGCCGGCTCAGGACGGTCACCTCATCACCCGCATCGCGGGCAGCCGTGACGACGTACTGCCCGGCGGTACCGGTTCCTCCGGCAACGGCGATCTTCATCTCATCCCCCGCCCCATCGTGAGGTTGTCGTGCCTCGATCCTAACGCTGAAGCCGGCGGCCGTATACGGCGGGCCCGGTGGTTCGTGGCCAGATGCGCTCGTGCGGGTGCGCCGCGCCGGCGCTGGTGCTCGTGCACGGGTCGCGCCCCCGTGTGGCAAGATAGAGCCATGCAGATTATTGGACTTGATCCAACAACCACAGAATTTCGGGTGGCGTGGGAACGACAACGGCGGATCCACGCCCGGGTCGTCACCGGCACCTCACCGAACACCCTGTACCTCGTGGAACACGACGCCGTGTACACCGCTGGCGTGCGCACCCTGAGGCAGGATCTTCCGGCGAACGGAGCCGACGTCGTCAAAGTCGACCGCGGCGGGCGGATCACCTGGCACGGGCCTGGCCAACTCGTGGCCTACCCGATCTTTCACCTCCCCCGCCCCCTCGACGTTGTCGCCTACGTGCGTGACCTGGAGAACACGCTGATCGCCGCGCTCACCTACCTGGACATCTCCGGGTACACCCGCGCGGGAAAGACCGGTGTCTGGGTGCGCACCGCGCAAGGCCGGCCGGCGAAGATCGCCTCCATCGGGGTGCGGGTCCAGCAGGGAGTGAGCCTGCACGGTGTTGCGCTGAATTGCAGCAACTCGCTCACCCCGTTCACCCAGATCGTCCCCTGCGGACTCACCGGAGAAGCCGTGACGACGATCAGTGCAGAACTCGGGCGCACCGTCACGCCCTCCGACGTCAGCCCCCTGCTGAGCGCCGCCTTCCACGACCTCGATTCTACCTATCGCCACGCATCTCCAAGGAGCCTTGTATGACCGCCTCGAAGACGGCGATCCCGTTGCCCCTCTCGCCGGTCCTTCCCGACGGGGAACTGTTGGAAAGCGCGATGCTGCCCGGTTCTGCGGAAGCCGCGGCGGCCGTCGCCGAGACCGATGCCCGGGCCCAGGCACGCCGGGCGAGTCGGAAGCCGATCCGGCGGGAGCAACAGAACATGCTCACCCCGATCGAAAAGAAGCCCGAGTGGATCAAGACGAGGGCGAAGATGGGCGCCGAGTACCGGCAACTGCAGACCCTCGTAGCCGGGCAGGGGCTCCACACGGTGTGCCAGGAAGCGGGGTGCCCGAACATCTTCGAATGCTGGGAGGACCGCGAGGCCACCTTCCTCATCGGCGGCTCCCAATGCACCCGGCGGTGCGACTTCTGCCAGATCGATACCGGCAAACCGGCCGCCTACGACACCGGTGAGCCCGCGCGGGTCGCGGCCTCGGTGCGGGCAATGGAACTCAACTACGCGACGATCACCGGGGTCGCCCGCGACGACCTACCCGACGGCGGTGCGTGGCTGCACGCGGAAACCGTCCGGGCCGTCCGCGCGGCGAGCCCAGGCACGGGGGTGGAGCTCCTCGCGACGGATTTCAACGGCGAGGCCGACCTCCTCGCCGAAGTGTTCGACTCCCGACCCGAGGTGCTCGGCCACAATCTGGAGACCGTGCCCCGAATCTTCAAACGGATCCGGCCCGCGTTCACCTACGAACGCTCCCTCGGGGTGCTCTCCGCCGCCCGCGCCGCCGGCCTGATCACGAAGTCCAACCTCATTCTGGGCATGGGTGAAACCCGCGAGGAGATCACCGAGGCGCTGGGCGCCCTGCACGAGGCGGGCACCGACATCATCACCCTCACCCAATACCTGCGCCCCTCCACCCGGCACCTGCCCGTAGATCGGTGGGTGAAGCCACAGGAGTTTCAGGAGTTGGCACACGAGGCGGAGGAGATCGGCTTCCTCGGTGTGCTCGCCGGTCCGCTCGTGCGCTCCTCCTACCGCGCGGGGAGGTTGTGGGCGCAGACGATGAAGAAGCACGGGCGCCCCATTCCCTCCCACCTCGCCCACCTCGCACGGGAAGCGGAGCAGGAAGGCTTCGCGCAGGCTATTTCTAGCCGGTAGGCAGATTGTTCAACGAGTCGGGAAGTGGCCCTTCCCACGAGGGCGGGGCCAACGGGATTTCACCCCGCTCGTACAGTTCGTCAATCTCCTTGGACCCGGTCACCAGGTAGGTGTTGAGCCGGCGTATCCGCCGGCGCGAAGACAAGGAACAACCCGCCACGCCGCGCAGACCGATTTGCGGGAGGTACGGCGGGGCGATGACGTAGGGACGTTCATAGTGCTCGTGCGCCGCCAACCGAAATTCCGCCCCACGGAGGATCGTGGAAGTTCGGGGTATGGCATGGAATCAGGCCACCGGAACCCCGCCGATCAGGTCTGCGGGGTGAACTCCACGAGCGGAATATGCGGGTCGCTCCCTTGCAGATGGCCCATCG
>JAJYRV010000142.1 GCA_021793935.1 Actinomycetes bacterium
CTCGGGATCCCGCTCGTCACCGTGCACGGCACGGGGCACTACGACGACATTCGATACCAGATCGACCTCGAGGAATACACGCTGCCCGACGTGCAATTCTCCGCCGCCGAACTCGGGGTGCTCGCCGTCGCCTCCCACGTGTGGGACGGTTCGGTGCTCGCGCGGCAGGCCCGGCGGGGCTTGACGAAACTTCAGGGCGCGACCCTCGTGCCCGCGGAAACCGGATTCTCCCCGGCGGTCCGCCTGCACGAACCCGACGCGGCGCTGCCCGACCTCATCGACGCCATCACCGCCCGCCACGTCGTCACCTTCACCTACGCCGCGGCATCGACCGGCGCGCAGACCCAGCGACACGTCGAGCCGTGGCAGCTTACGGT
Source organism: Actinomycetes bacterium (assembly GCA_021793935.1). The sequence continues at coordinate 378 of JAJYRV010000142.1, forward strand.
CAAAGACCAGGGATGGTACCTGCGCGGGTGGGATCGGGACCGGGAGGCGGGCCGGGAATTTCGGCTCTCACGCATCACGTCGCGCGTGAAACTGCAGGACCTGCCGTTCACGGGGCCCGCACCGCAGGTGGTTGACGACGAGACCGACCACGAAATCGCGCGCTTGGCGATCCTGCCCGGGGCCGCAGCGCTCCTGCGCGCCCGGGGGCAGCACACCGGAGCGCACGGTGACCGCGACGTCATCGAACTCCCCGTCGCCGACCTCACCTCCTTCGCCGGGGAGATCGCCACCTATGGCGCGGCCGTCGTCGCATTGGAACCGGCCCGGTTGCGGGAACTGGTGACGCGCAAGTTGCGGGCATTGGCCCGCCCAGGGGAGGGGGACCAATGAGGGAACTCACGCCAGAACGCCTCACCCGGCTACTCGCGATGATCACCTACTTCGCCGACGGTCGCCAGGTCCCGTTCGCCCAGGCCGCGAAACACTTCGGGATTTCCGAGAAACAGCTTCTCGACGACGTCAATACTCTCTGGGTCGCCGGCGCGCCCGGGTACACCCACGCGGAACTGCTCGACTTCGAAGCCTCCGCGTTCGACGAGGGGCTCATCAGCCTCCGCGAGAGCCAACAGATGGACCGGCCCCTGCGTCTCTCGGCGAGCGAAGCGGTCACGCTGCTCGTGGCCCTCAATTCCCTCATCGCGAGGCTCGGGGAGAGCGAGGTGCTGCGAAGCACCCGGGAGAAACTGCAAGCCGCTGCGGGTGAGGCGGCGCAGGCGGCCGAGGCGATCCACATCAGCCGCACGCCGCAGGCAACCCAGAATGTTCGCGAAACGGTGGAGCAGGCGCTCGCCCAGGGCAGGCAATTGTGGCTTCACTACGTCTCGGGCACGGATGAGGAATCCACCCGCACCGTGGACCCCGGGGAGCTCAACGCGATCGGCGACCACTGGGTGCTGACAGCCTGGTGCCACAACGCACGCGGGGAACGCCACTTCCGCCTCGACCGGATCCTGGAGATCCGCCCCCTGGAGACCCCGGTCTCGGAGCGGGCCGCCACCTCGCGCTTCGCTCCGATGGACACCTCCCAGTTCGCCCACCACGTGGAGCTGCGCCTCGCGCCCCGGGCCCGGTGGGTCGTCGAGCAGATCCCCGTGGAGTCGGTGACCGAACACGAGGACTCCTTCACCGCCGTCATCGCCGCCGATGATCCCGCGTGGCTCGATCAACTGTGCCTGCGACTAGGAGACTCGATCCACAGCATCCGCCCACGTAGCGCCGCCCAGCGGGTGGCGAACCTCGCCGCCGATGCGTTGTCGGCGTACGAGGGGTAGGCTGGCAGCCATGTCAACAACCGGTTGGGTCCTCCTGTGGGTGGCGCTCGTCGTCGGCGCGCTCGTGTTCTACGCGCTGGTCGGGCTGCACCTGTTCCGCAAAGCGCAGAACGTCTTCGCCCAAGCCCAGGAGAGCACTGAGGTTTTTGAGGCCTACGCCCAGGCAGTGGAATCGATTGAGGAGAAAAGCTTCGACACCCCGCCCGCGCTGCTCGCCGGCGAGGAGGAAAAAACGCAGTGGCGCGACGCCCGGCGCCTGAACCGGGCTCGCCGTGGGCAACGGAAATTCCTGCGGCGAAAAGCTACCTTGCAGCGGTGGGAGGAAGTTTTAGCTCACCCGCCGAGGGTCTAGACTTACAGGTGCGTCACTCGTGCTTTTTGGAGAACAGCCATGATCCGTAACCCTGCTTTCTGGGCAGTGCTCATCCTTCTCATCATCCTCTTATTCGGGGCGTCCAAGCTGCCGGACATCACCCGCAACGTCGGCAAGTCCATGAAGATATTCAAAGAGGAAGTGCGCGACCTCCGAGACGACGACCGGCCCTCCCCGCCGATCGCACACAACCCGAACCCGCCGCAGAACTCCGATCAGCAACACCCCGGTGACCACCCTCCCCAGGCGCCGAAGCCCCCTGCCGACCCTCGGTGAGCGGCGTTGGCAACAAAAAACAACCCTGAGGGGAGGATGCCCCTCGGGGAACACCTGAGGGAGTTTCGACGCCGCTTCATCCTCGCGGGAATCGGCATCATCATCGGTGCCATCATCGGCTGGTATCTCTACGACGACGTTTTTGCGGCCCTCAAAGCACCCTTCGACACGCTTCAGGAACGCGGGCAACTCGCGGAGCTGAACTTCTCGGCGATCGCCGGCTCCTTCGACGTGAAGCTCCGCGTGGCTGCCTTCATCGGTTTCGTGCTCGCCTCACCGTGGTGGATCTTCCAGATCTGGGGGTTCGTCAACCCCGCGCTCACGAGTAAAGAACGGCGGGCGACCCTCTGGTTCGTCGCCGCCGCGGTGCCGCTGTTCGCGGGAGGGATCTACACCGCTTGGACCGCGCTGCCGCGAGTGGTCGGGTTCCTGACGATGTTCACCCCTGAGGGCACCCGCAACCTCATCACGGCAGAGGTCTATCTCAAGTTCGTGTTGCAGCTGCTGCTCGCCTTCGGCCTGGCCTATCTCATGCCGCTGTTCATGGTCGTGCTGAGCTTCCTGGGGGTGGTCAAGGGGAAGACTTGGTTGAAGGGATGGCGCTGGGCGGTCATCATCATCCTCGTGTTCTCCGCGGCGATCACCCCGACGGTGGGGGAGATCTCGACGATGTTCCTCATGGCGATCCCGATGGCGGTGCTCTACCTCCTCGCCGTGGGCGTGAGCGTGCTCGCCGACCGGCGGATCGACAAGCGCCGAGCGAAGATCGACGCGGAACTCGCCGGCGAATCAACGGAGAAATGAGGGTGGGCGCGCATCGCTTCGGTGTTCTCATCAACCCCACCGCCGGGCACGGGCGGGGCAAGGCCCGCGGGGAGCAGGTCCTCGCCGAACTCGACGCCCGCGGCGTCAGCGCCCTCAACCTCACCCGCTCCGACCCGCGCGCCGCGTTCGAGAACGCCCAGGCCCGCCGGGGTCAATATGACGTGCTCCTCGTCGTCGGCGGCGACGGGATGGCGCACATGGGCATCAACCTCATCGCCGGCACCGGGACCCCGCTCGGGCTCATCCCGGTCGGGTCGGGTAACGATTTCGCCCGGCACCTGCAGTTGCCGGTGCACGACGTCCCCGCCGCCATCGAGGCCCTCTTCGCCGCGCTGGCCACCGGTCCGCAACCGATCGATGCGGTGAAACTCACCCCCGACCTCGGCAACGAGTGGAGTAGCCTCGACTATCCCGCTCCCCACCGGTGGGCCGGCTGCGTCGTCTCCGCGGGATTCGATTCGCAGGTGAACTCCCGGGCCAACACCTACCGCTGGCCCCGAGGGATGGGCCGGTACCTGCGCGGGGTGTTCCGGGAACTGCGGACCTTCCGCCCCTACCCCTACCGGATCGATATCGACGGCAACGAGGAAACCTTCGCGGGCACCCTCGTGGCGGTCGCGAACGCCCCGAGCTTCGGCGGGGGCATGAAGATCGCCCCCGGCGCCCGGATCAATAGCGGGGAACTCGAAGTCGTCATTGCCGGACGCATCTCCCGCCTGGGGCTCCTGCGCGTGTTCCCCAGGGTGTACGCAGGTACCCACATCTCTCACCCGGCGGTGCGGGTGATCACTGCCCGCGACGTGCGGATCGCCGGAGCAGGTGGTGGGGAGATCCCGGGAGTGTATGCCGATGGCGAATTCGTGGGCAAGGGCCCCGCCCGGGTGCAGCTCCATAGTGGAGTGGTGCAAATGTTGTGTCCTAGGCTAGAAACATGACATCACCGGCTCAGCGTTACGCTGCGGCAGCTCGGAGACGTGAATTCGAACGCTCCGACTTGGGGCGCTTCGCGGCCCATTACGAATTCGACCTCGATGAATTCCAGCTGCAGGGGTGCCGGGCGATCGACGCGGGTCAGGGCGTCCTCGTCGCCGCCCCGACGGGGGCGGGTAAGACCGTCGTCGGTGAATACGCGGTGTACAAGGCGTTGCAGGTCGGGCAGAAGGCTTTCTACACCACGCCCATCAAGGCGCTCTCGAATCAGAAATACACCGACTTCGTGCGCCGCCACGGTGAAGAGAATGTCGGCCTGCTCACCGGGGACACCTCGATCAACGCCGGGGCGCCGATTGTGGTGATGACCACCGAAGTGTTGCGGAACATGCTCTACGCGGGTTCCGATGCCCTCGCCGGCCTGGCGTTCGTCGTCATGGATGAAGTGCATTACCTCGCCGACCGGTTCCGTGGCCCGGTGTGGGAAGAGGTGATCCTCCACCTCGCGCCCGAGGTGCAGCTCGTTTCTCTTTCGGCCACCGTGTCCAACGCCGAAGAGTTCGGGCAGTGGCTGGCAGAGGTTCGTGGGGAGACTGAGGTGGTCGTCTCCGAGATCCGCCCAGTGCCGCTGTGGCAACACGTGATGGTGGGGCGGCGGCTGCTCGACCTCTATTCTGCCGACGTCGACCCGACCGATCCCGGACCCAATCCGCCGATCTCGCCCTACCTCATCGATGCGATCCAGGGCGCCCAGCCCCGCGGGGGCTCCCACTCCCGGGGCGGGAAGGGCAAGCAACGCCGTTACCAGACCCCGTTCGTGCGCCCGCCCTCGCGGATCACCGTCGTCGACCGGCTCGACCGGGCCGGACTCCTGCCCGCAATCGTGTTCGTCTTCTCCCGTGCCGGCTGCGATGACGCCGTCCAGCAATTGCTTGCGGCCGGGATTTCGCTCACCACCGCGGCCGAACAAGACGAGATCGACCGGATCGTCACGAACCACACCCGTGACCTTCCCCGGGAGGATCTCGAGGTCCTCGACTACTGGCGCTGGCACCACGCCCTCATCAACGGGGTAGCGGCCCACCACGCAGGCATGCTGCCGGTGTTCAAGGAAACCGTGGAGGAGTTGTTCGCCGCCGGGCTGATCAAGGTGGTCTTTGCGACCGAGACCCTCGCGCTGGGCATCAACATGCCCGCCCGCTCGGTGGTGCTGGAACGGCTCGTGAAGTGGGACGGCCAGCGCCACGCTGACATCACCGCGGGAGAGTACACCCAGCTCACCGGCCGCGCCGGTCGGCGCGGAATCGACGTGGAGGGGCACGCGGTCGTCCTGTATTCCAGCGGTCTGGACCCGATCGCCCTCGCCGGTCTCGCGAGTCGGCGCACCTACCCGCTACGCTCGGCGTTCCGGCCGACGTACAACATGGCGGTCAACCTCCTGGCCACGACCGACGCCGCTCGGGCGCGGGAGATCCTGGAGACCTCCTTCGCCCAATTCCAGGCCGACCGGGCCGTGGTCGGTCTCGCCCGCCAAACCCGCAAACTCACCGAAGCGAAGGAAGGCTACGCGAAAGCGATGTCGTGCCACTTGGGTGATTTTGAGCAATACATGCGCCTGCGGCAAGCGATCAACGACCGAGAAAAGGAACTTTCCCGGGCACGCTCCCGCGCGCAACGCCAGGCGCTGTACGACGCGGTGAGCGAACTGCGCAAAGGCGACGTCGTCCGTC
>JAJYRV010000143.1 GCA_021793935.1 Actinomycetes bacterium
GGAGGCGTAGCGGTCACCGGAAACGAAGTCGGCGATCGGTTCACGCAGCGTCGCACCCGCGGCGAGCGCGGACTCGAGCCGGGCATCGACATCCGCGCAATAGAGCCCGAGCGAATAGCAAGCCCCTTCAGCGGGCGGAGGCACTGTACCGAACGCGGGGCTGGGTTCCCCGAGTTGCAACCGGCCCGCACCGAAGTCGAGCTCCGCGTGCACGAGCGCCCCACCCATCTCCGTCACGCCGAGCACCTTCGCGCCGAACACATCCCGGTAGAAGTCGACGGCGGCCCTCGCCTGGGGGATGACGAGGAAGGGCGTGAGGGAGGTGAACGACGTCGGTACGCCCGCACGCGTGTATTTTCCGTTTACTGAAGAATCCATGCCCTGATTCTCCTCGCAGGGGAGGGGAGAAGGCTTGTAGATTCACGACATGAACCCGAACCGCTCGCCTATGGATCCGGCCCCAGAGGACGGCCGGGGTGTGCTCTACCCCGCGAAGTTGCCCCGCTTCATGCGGTACGGCCCGGGGGCTGAATCCGTGCATCTGGTGCAGTGGTTCTGGGTTCCGCGCTGGCAGCTCCCTGCTGGGGAATCGGTGCGGCAGGAGATCCTTCCGTTTCCCGCCGCGAACCTCACGATCGCCGATGACGGTGTCTCCCTCACCGGGCCGAGTACCCGGCTCATTCACAAGGTGCTCGCCGGTACCGGGTGGGCGCTCGGCGTGCTTCTGCAACCCGCGGGGCTCGCGGCGCTGGGAGTCCACCCAGGTGATCTCGTTGACACGGTGGTGGACTGGCCCGGCGTTGTTCCGGATGAGGTTGGCGGGGCAATGGCGGCGGGCGATGACGCCGGCGCGATCGACCTCGTGCGCACGTGGCTCGGGAACCTGCCGACACCTCCGCAGCGCGCGGTTGAGGCGAATCGGCTCTTGCGGGTCGCTGCGCAGAGACCGGGCGTCACCACGCTCGGCGAGTTATCTGAGGCCCTGCACGCCTCGCCCCGCACAGTGCAGCGCCTCGCCGAGGAATTCCTCGGCTTGAGCCCCCTCCAGGTGATCCGCCGGTACCGACTTCAGGAAGCTGCCAAACACCTTCGTGAAGGTACGGAAACGATCGCTGGGATCGCCGCTCGGCTCGGCTACGCCGACCACGCGCATCTCACCCGGGATTTCCGCCGAACGTTCGGCTATGGCCCCCGCGAATACCGCGCTGGGGCGGAGTAGGGAACAATGGGCATCGTGCCTTCGATGACCAACCCCAACTCCGACCGCATCCGTAAAATCAGTATCCTGCGCACCGCCGCGGGCAGGCGACGGGCCGGTGCCTTCATCGTCGAAGGCCCGCAGAGCGTGCGTGAAGCCGCCGAACACGCGCCCGGTCTCGTGCGGGACCTGTACCTGAGCGTCGAGGCCTCCCAGCGTTATCCGGAAATCCTCGACGCCGCGGCCGACCGCGGCTTGTACTTGCATCTGTGCTCTCCCGACGTCATTGAGGCGATGAGTCCGGACGCCCAAGGAGTGGTGGCCGTGCTCACCTCGCCCGAGCGGCGCTGCACCGACTTCACTGCGCACGGGCGAAGCGGCGGCCGTTTCTTCGCCGGGCTCATCGAGGCCCGCGACCCGGGCAACACCGGCGCAATCATCCGCGCCGCCGATGCCGCCGGGGCCGGGGGAGTAGTGCTCAGCGCCGGCAGCGTCGCGGTCGAGAACCCCAAAGTCGTCCGCTCGAGCGCGGGCTCACTCTTCCATCTGCCGATCACCACCGGCGCCCGTACCTCAGAACTCATCGACGCCGCGAAGGCCGCCGGCGTGCAGGTGCTCGCCACAACGGCGGAGGGGGAGCACCGGTTAGACGAATTTGCTGCTCCCACGCCTGCCAGCGGAATCAGCCTCGGGGCACCCACGCTGTGGCTGTTCGGTAATGAAGCCCACGGGCTGCCGAAGGAAGCACTGGAACTCGCGGACGCAACCATTGCCATCCCCATCTACGGGCACGCCGAAAGCCTCAACCTCGCAATGGCCGCGACGCTCTGCCTCTACGCCTCCGCCCAACACTGTGCGGCGCATCACAGCGCGTGAGTTGACACATCAAGTATTGCGCCATATCTTCAACATTAGGTCCAGAGCGCCAGCATTAAGCCCCGGCTAGCTGGCCGGCAACCCTCCAGTTGCGGTGGGGTGCCCCGGGTGACGACCAGGCCCATGAGGCAAGCGCTACGAGGCCACCCGGCCCGAGGAAGAGGAAGACATGTTGCACCATCAGGCACACTCGCAGGTTTCAACCCGCCCAGTGCTGAGCATGATGATGATGCGCATGTGTTGGTGCATGGCTGCCTAAGCCACCTCGACCGGCATCTCGGGCTGACGTAATCGCCCCTTCGACTGCCACCCTCGGGAAGCGGCTCGCACACCCCAGGTCGCGTGACACGAACCTGCGTGCCTGCCCGCCTGAGTTACTTTCGCACACGATTGAAAGTGGCATGACCAATGGCTTCAATTTTCCCTACCCGCACCTCTGTACTCGCTGTCGATCTCACCTCCACCGGCGCACCCACCGCGTGGCAACGAGACCGTGATCCCGAAACGGAATCCTTCATCATGGCCCGCCTCGCCGGCTTGGCGAAGCTTCTCGACCACGCGGGCACCGACCTCATCGTGACCGGCGGGGAGTTCCGCCTCGGCGGGCGCCGCCGCCGTGACGACTACTTGGATGGCGCGCTCGCCCTCTCCCGGCTTGGCCAACACACCGGCTCAGTCCGACTTGCCGCGAGCATCCCGCTCGCCGGGAACACCCCCACCGGGGTTGCTTCCGCCGTCGCCTCCGTCCACAAATCGACGGCGTGCCGTGGGGGATGGCAGGTGGACGCCCCCACCCCCGAACCGGCCCGGGGGGTTGAGGCGGTGACCTCGACCTGGAAGGGCCGCGCTGACGCACCCGCCGTCGTCGTTAACGTTCGCAACGACGTCGACGTCGAGATCGCCGCTGCCCGCGCTACCGTCGCCCGCCTCCGGGTGGACACGGTGGAAGACGCGCGGAACCTGCGCAGCGCGATCCGCTCCGCCGCCACCGACTGGGGGCGTAACCCAGACGATGTCGCGGTGCTCGTGGATGTGCACTCCGTGCTCGCAGGAGAATCACAAGAGGCAGCGAACCGCGCGGCCTTCATCGCCGATCTCGGCGGCGAGCAACCCGCCGGCCTACTGCAGCACGCCGGCACGGTTTCGACGTTCGCGACCGTGTGGCAGAACTGGGTCCGAGCCGGAGCGGCCGACGGCTTCACGATCCTTCCGGGTTCAATCCCCACGGACGTTCTCGCCATCGCCACCGGGCTCCTTCCGGAGCTCGATCGCCGCGGACTGCACGTGAAGGCCGACGCGCCCGCGGCCGCCCCGGAACGGGTACGCACGCGCCGTCAGGCAATCGCTGCGTAGCCATACAATAAGGGTCATGACTACCTCCGCTTTTTCTGACGCATCCGCGCCCACCGAGGTTGCGCGGGCGATCACCGCGATCGCTAACGACGCCAAAAGCGCCTCTCGGCATTTAGCCCGGCTGACGCGCGCCGAGAAGGACGCTGCGCTGCAGGCGATGGCCTCCGCCCTGCGGGGCGAGGCCGAGCAGATCCTCGCCGCGAACGCACGTGACGTCCAGCGGGAGCGCGCCGGTGGAATGAGTGAGGCGATGATCGACCGCCTCACTCTCACCGAGGAACGCATCGCCGGTATCGCCGATGCGCTGGGCGACCTCGCGGGGTTGCCCGACCCAATCGGGCAGGTCGTTCACGGTGAGCGTCTGCCGAACGGGTTGCGGGTGCGTCAGTTGCGGGTACCGATGGGCGTCGTCGGGATGATCTACGAAGCGCGGCCCAACGTTACCGTGGATGCCGCAGGGATCGCCGTGAAGTCCGGCAACGCCGTCATCCTGCGCGGCGGGAGCGCCGCCGAAGAAAGCAACATCGCCATCGTCGGTGTGCTCCAAGATGCGCTCGCCGGGGAGGGGCTCCCGCGGCACGCGGTGCAATCCATCGATGCCCACGGGCGCGAAGGGGCCACGGAGCTCATGCGGGCCCGCGGGCTCGTCGACGTGCTTATTCCCCGCGGGGGAGCGGGTCTCATCGAGACGGTGGTGACGAACTCCCTCGTCCCGGTCATCGAAACCGGGGTGGGGAACGTCCACCTATATATCGACGCATCGGCGGACCTCGACCGAGCGGTGGAGATCGCCCTCAACGCCAAAGTGCAACGGCCCTCGGTGTGCAACGCTGCAGAGACCTTGCTTGTCCACGAGGAGATCGCGAAACAGTTCTTGCCCCGCGTGTACAACGCGCTCCGCGCCGAAGGGGTCACGCTCCACGCGGACGAGGCGGCAGCTGCGTTTGCTGCCGATGGCGAAGTGACGCTCGCGACGGAGGCGGATTGGCACACCGAATACCTCGCCCTTGACCTCGCGGTGAAGATCGTTGCTGACCTCGATGAGGCGATCGACCACATCCGGACATACTCCTCCGGGCACACCGAGTCGATCGTCACGCGAGACACGACGGCGGCGCACAGGTTCAGCACCGAGCTGGATTCGGCGACGATCATGGTGAACGCTTCCACGCGGTTCACCGACGGCGGGGAGCTCGGGCTCGGCGCGGAGATCGGCATCTCGACCCAGAAGCTTCACGCCCGCGGGCCGATGGGGCTCGAGGCGCTCACGACGACGAGCTGGATCGTTGAAGGTGACGGACATATCCGCCCGTAATCACCAAAAATTTCTGCACCCGCCCAAAACCGTGGCAGACTGTAACTAGCCTGTCTCTGGCCCTCATGCTCATCGAAAGGATTGTTCATGCGCAGCTCCCTCGTCGCGGCCAATGAAATCGTGACCGAGATGCAGATGCCCCCGCTCGCCTACGGCATCGTCGCATTCACCATTCTCATTGCCCTGCTTGTGTTTACGTGGGGTTTCCGCTCTGTCTGGACGCGGCGTAAGTAACGTTTCGGAACGGATGGCGTGGTGACACCTGCTTCTCAGGCGCCGACTCGCATCGGCATCATGGGTGGTACCTTCGACCCCATTCACCACGGCCACCTCGTCGCCGCGAGCGAAGTCGCGAATGAGTTCGAGCTTGATGAAGTGATCTTCGTTCCCACCGGGGCGCAGCCGTTCAAGCTCAACCGGCGCGTTTCAGCGGCGGAACACCGGTACCTCATGGCGGTCATCGCCACGGCGTCGAACCCCCGGTTCACCGTGTCGAGGATCGAAATCGACCGGGAAGGGGTCACGTACACGATTGACACGCTGCGCCGCCTCAATCGCCAGTACCCCGACGCCGAACTGTTCTTCATCACTGGTGCCGACGCGTTGGATCAGATCCTGCAGTGGCGGGACGCCGATGAACTGTGGTCACTCGCGCACTTCGTAGGGGTGACCCGCCCCGGGCATCAGGTCGATACCGATGCGCTTCCGCCGGGGCAGTATTCGCTGCTGGAAATCCCCGCGATGGCGATCTCCTCCACGGACTGCCGCGCCCGAGTGCGGGCGGAGAAACCCGTGTGGTATCTCGTGCCCGACGGCGTTGTACAGTACATCGGTAAGCATGGCTTGTACCTCAACGAATCACGAGAGGGTGAGCTCCCCTCGGAGCGGATTGCTCAGGGACAATCGTGAACGAAGAACTTCCCACACCAGACCAGCCTCAATTCTCTCGGGACGAGCTTGCCCAGTTGGCGCGAGAGGACGGTCCGCCCCTGACCCGGCGTGAGTTGCGGCAGCGGGAACGCGCGCTGGAGACGGGTGCGCTCAAACGCGTCGAGGGGCGATTGGAGATCGCTGATCCGCAGCCCGCCGCTCAGGTGGAA
>JAJYRV010000144.1 GCA_021793935.1 Actinomycetes bacterium
GCTTGGATGATCAACGTACCGGGGAGGTACCTTCCCCGTTCGGGGCCCCAGCCGCCCCAGGTGTGGCGATTGCCGGCGCTCCATTCCGGTTCGATCATCGCGGTGATGACGAACCCTGCTGACGACACTTCGGCGACGTGGTCGCCGATCGTGCGGTGGAACTCGGCGTATGTGCCGCCGGGGAAGCGCTCAGCGTAGGGGGTGCGATCGAAGTAGGAACGGTTCGCGGTGAGACTCGTGGGGTCGTCCGGAAACGCCCATCGAATCGGATGGGTCGTCGCGAAGGTCCACCACCCGCCCGGCCGCAACACCCGGTGCACTTCGTGGTGAACCTCCGCGGCGTCCTTGACGAATGGGATCGCGCCGAACGCCGTGAACACCTGGTCGAATGAGCCATCGTCGAACGGCAGCGCGCGTGCGTCGGCGACGAGCAGCGGCAACGCGATGCCCGTAGCGGCGTTCAACCTTTCGGCTTCGGCGATCATCCCCGGCGCGAGGTCGGTGGCCGTGACGTTCACGCCTTGCCGAGCGAGCCACCGGGAACACTGCCCTGCTCCCGCCCCGACTTCGAGCAGGCGCTCCTGGCGCAGTCGCGTCAGCGGCCCGAGCAGCTCGGCCTCGCTCTCCAGCAAGCCTTCCGGGCACCACCGAAACTGCGTATCGCCGAGGAATTCCCCGTAATCCGAGAGGTACTCCCGGGCGCTCTCGCTCCAATATGCAGCGTTGCCGGCGACGGCCTCCTCGGCGCCGACCGAGAAGTACCCGGCCGCGGTGGGGAAGAAGCTGTCAGGGGTCTGCCCAGGGTTGGAATCCACCGTCCCAGCCTGCCATAGGAGCAAATTTCAAGAAAACGTGTCCGAACACACACAAATACCGTGAACCCCTGCAATTGGGGCCGTTGCCGCGCTTACCCGACCTCCGATAGACTGGAGCGCGGTTGATCGCCTTTCGCGTGCCCAATTCGTGGGTGGCCCTGGCGGTTCGATCACGTCCCTATCCGCACGATAATTTGTCCACATCGGAGTTTATCTCTTGAGTATCACCGCCCAGCAGGCGAATGCCCCTCAGGTCGCCGTTAACGACATTGGCTCTGAAGAGGAATTCCTCGCCGCCGTTGACGAGACCATCAAATATTTCAACGATGGCGACATCGTTGAAGGCACCATCGTAAAGGTGGACCGCGACGAGGTCCTCCTCGATATCGGTTACAAGACCGAAGGTGTCATCCTTTCCCGTGAACTTTCCATCAAGCACGATGTCGATCCTGATGAGGTCGTCGCCGTCGGTGATGTTATTGAAGCCCTCGTACTGCAGAAGGAAGACAAAGAAGGTCGCCTGCTGCTGTCGAAGAAGCGCGCTCAGTACGAGCGGGCCTGGGGCGACATTGAGAAGGTCAAGGAAGAAGACGGCGTCGTCACCGGCACCGTCATCGAGGTCGTCAAGGGCGGCCTCATCCTCGACATCGGCCTGCGCGGGTTCCTCCCCGCATCGCTGGTGGAAATGCGCCGGGTCCGGGATCTTGCGCCGTACATCGGCCAGCAGATCGAAGCAAAGATCATCGAGCTCGACAAGAACCGCAACAACGTCGTTCTGTCCCGCCGCGCGTGGCTCGAACAGACCCAGTCCGAGGTCCGCTCCACCTTCCTGCAGACCCTCGCCAAGGGCCAGGTGCGCCCGGGTGTCGTCTCCTCGATCGTCAACTTCGGTGCGTTCGTCGACCTCGGCGGTGTGGACGGTCTCGTGCACGTCTCCGAGCTCTCCTGGAAGCACATCGACCACCCGAACGAGGTCGTCGAGGTGGGTCAGGAGGTCACGGTCGAGGTGCTCGACGTCGACTTCGACCGCGAACGCGTGTCGCTGTCGCTCAAGGCCACCCAAGAAGACCCATGGCAGCTCTTCGCCCGGACCCACGCCATCGGCCAGGTCGTTCCCGGGAAGGTCACCAAGCTCGTGCCCTTCGGCGCATTCGTGCGCGTGGAAGACGGCATCGAGGGCCTCGTGCACATCTCCGAACTGGCCCAGCGCCACGTCGAGGTGCCCGAGCAGGTCGTCAAGGTGGATGAAGAAGTATTCGTCCGCGTGATCGACATCGACCTCGAGCGCCGCCGCATCTCCCTGTCGCTGAAGCAGGCGAACGAGGGGATGGACCCGGCATCGGAGGACTTCGACCCATCGATGTACGGCATGGCCACCGAGTACGACGAAGAGGGCAACTACAAGTACCCCGAAGGCTTCGACCCGGAAACCAACGAGTGGATGGAAGGCTACGACGCCCAGCGCGAAGCATGGGAAGCGGAATACGCCGCCGCCTACGCCCGTTGGGAAGCCCACAAGAAGCAGGTCGCTGCCGCTGTGGAAGCCGACGCCGAAGCGAAGTCCTCGGAAGGACCCGCCGACAGCGCCTCCTACACCTCCGCGGCGCCGGAAGCCGAAGGCACGCTCGCCTCGGATGAAGCGCTCGCTGCCCTGCGGGAGAAGCTCACCGGCAACTAACGCTCGCGACGCATCCTGTGGCGCCTCCCCCTCCGGGGTGGGGCGCCACAGCTCTATCCACCGGCAGGTCACTGTCTCACCAAGAAGACACCCGATTTATGCAACACGGGAGTATCGGATATGCTCGGAGGCGTGACTGTATCTCGTAACCGCATGATGAATCCATTTAAGTTCCGGCGCCTGGCAGTGAGCGCGGTGCAGGAACTTACCCCCCAACTCACACGGGTCACGCTCACCGGCGACATGAGTGAATTTGTCAGCCGCGGCCCCGCCGACCACGTCAAGGTATTCTTCCCCGGACCGGACGGAGTGCTCAACGCCCCGTACATCGGCGAGGATAGCAAACTCGTCCGCGATCCCGACGTGGAGTACATCTCCCGCGATTACACGCCCCTGAACTGGACCGAGACCACCCTGGACCTCGACTTCGTCATCCACGGCGACGAGGGGCCCGCATCGCGGTGGGCCGCCAACGCGAAGGAAGGCGACGAACTCGTCATCGGTGGCCCCCGCGGCTCCAAAGAACTGCCCGTCGGTGCTGATTGGTGGCTCCTCATCGCCGACGCCTCCGCCGTGCCCGCGCTCGGTCGCTGGCTCGCCGAAGCGCCCGCGGAGCAAAAGGTCAGCGCCCTCGTCTTCGGCGAGGAGTCGCTCTCGCAGTACCCGCTACCCCCCGACGCGGATGTGGAGTGGGTGCTCGGTGACTTCGATCCCGAACCGTACGTGCGGGAACGCGATGTCAGCACCGGCACCGGCTTCATCTGGGCCGCGGGGGAATCGACCTCCCTCATCGGGGTGCGCCGCTACCTCCGGCGCGAACTGGGACTGCCGAAGGAGCAGGTCGACGTCGACGGCTACTGGCGCAAGGGCGTCGCTGACGCGGACCACCACGCACCGATCGACCCCGACGACCCCGAGGACTAATAGCGGCCGGTGCCGTGCAAACTCTCGCCCAACGGTGGGCACACCCGCCCCGGCGGGGCTAAAGTTGGGCAGATGGAACGCGATTTGCACGGCACACCGGTCGTCCCGGGCGTGGGCTGGGGACCCGTGGTGCGCCCCGCCCCCCGCCCCGAGCCGCCGGTGATCACCGACCAGGCCGAAGATCCGCGCGCCGAGACCGAGCGGCTGCGAAACGCGACCGCAGCGGTCATCGAGCGACTATCGGAACGGGCCGGGCGCGTCAGCGGCGCCGCCGCCGACGTCCTGTCGACCACCGCCGCGATCGCCGCCGATCCCGAGCTCGCCAAATCCGCGGAGGAACATATCGCTCAGGGCCACTCCGCCGTGCAGGCGATCTGGTCGGCCGCGAACGCGTTCATCGAATCTTTCCAGGCCGCCGGCGGACTCCTCGCCGAACGCACGACGGACCTTGCCGATATCCGTGACCGGGTGACGGCCGAACTCCTCGGCCTGCCCGAACCCGGCGTGCCGATCCCGGACACGCCCTCGGTGCTCGTCGCCGACGACCTCGCCCCGGCGGACACGGCCCTGCTCGACCCGCACCTCATTGCCGCGATCGCGATCCGACTCGGCGGGCCCACGAGCCATACCGCAATCATTGCTCGGCAACTGGGGATCGCGTGCGTCGTGGGCGTGAAGGGATTGGAAAGGCTGCGGGAAGGGCAGTCCGTACTCGTTGATGGCACGAGCGGGGCCCTCCTCATCGAACCGGACCGGCAGCTGGCGGAACAACGCCAGCGCGAAGCCGCGGAGCAGGCGCAGCAGGCCGCGCGTTGGCGCGGCGAAGGCGCGACGGCCGACGGGGTCGGGGTCGAACTCCTCGCGAACGTTCAGGACGGCGACGGCGCGCGCACCGCCGCTGAAGGAGTAGCGGCAGGCATCGGTCTGTTTCGCACGGAGCTCGCGTTCCTCAATTCGCCCACCGAACCCAGCGTGGAACGCCAAGCGGGCGTGTACCGGGAGGTGCTCGAGGCGTTTGCGGGGCGCAAAGTCGTCGTGCGTACCCTCGATGCCGGGTCGGATAAACCGATGCCGTTCCTCCAATACGACGGCGAGGAGAACCCCGCCCTGGGCGTGCGGGGGCTGCGCATTTCCGCCCGCAATCCCGACCTGCTCGACCGGCAACTCGCGGCCATCGAAGAGGCGAGCCGGGGAGCGAAGCCGCCGTGGGTGATGGCCCCGATGGTCGCCACGGGAGCCGAGGCTCGTTTCTTCGCGGAGAAGGCCCGGGCGCACGGGCTCATCCCGGGGGTGATGGTGGAGATCCCCGCCGCTGCGCTTCGCTGCGAGGACATCCTCGCAGAGGTCGATTTCGTCTCGATCGGCACCAACGATCTTTCCCAGTACACGATGGCGGCCGACCGCCTCTCCCCGGAACTCGCCTCGCTGTGCGACCCCTGGCACCCGGCGGTGCTGCAGCTCATCAAGATGGTCTGTGATGCCGGCAAGGCTGCCGACAAGCCCGTGGGCGTGTGCGGTGAAGCCGCCGCTGATCCGCTCCTTGCCGTGGTGCTCGTCGGACTCGGGGTCACCTCGCTCTCCGCCGCCGCCACGGCGATCCCCGCCGTCGGCGCCGCGCTGGCGCGGGTGGAATTCGCCGCGTGCACGAGCGCCGCGGCGGCAGTTCTCGCAGCCCCGGACGCCGACGCCGCTCGGGACGCGGTCCGCGACCTCGTTCACTCCTGATGCTTAACGTCGCCCTCACCGGTGGGATCGGGTCCGGCAAAACCACCGTCGCCGAGCTCCTCGTCGGCCACGGCGCGGAACTTATCGACGCCGATGTTCTCGCCCGGGAGGTGGTCGCACCGGGAACGCCCGCACTCGCGGAGATCGCACGCACCTTCGGCACCGCCGTCGCTGATCCTCGCCACGGGCTCGACCGCGCAGCCCTCGCCGCGATCGTGTTCGATGATCCCCACGCCCGCGAGCGCCTCAACGCGATTGTTCACCCCGCCGTCCGTGCGGCCGCCGCAGCCCGACGGGAGGCGATCGCCGCGACCGACCCGGAGGCGATCGTCGTCGAGGATATCCCCCTGCTTGCCGAAACCGGCGGCGCCGGGCGCTTCCACGCGGTGATCGTCGTCGACACCCCGCTCTCCCTGCGGGTCCAGCGCCTCGAACAGCGCGGGCTGCCGCCCGAACAGGCGCGCGCTCGGATCGCGGCGCAAGCCTCTGACGAGGACCGGCTCGCGATCGCGGATATCGTCATCACCAACGACGCGACGTTGACCGACCTCGCCGCAGCGGTGCGCGAGGCGTGGCAGAACCGGCTGCTGCCGTACCGGGATGCGCTCGCCGGACGCGTCCAAGAACGGGCAATGGCCGGTGGGCTCCGGCCCGGGCACATCGAACGCGCGCTCGCTCGCGTCCG
>JAJYRV010000003.1 GCA_021793935.1 Actinomycetes bacterium
CAGCGATGAGGGCGAGGGCGACGGTAATGAGTGCGTGCGCGCGGCCCAGCCGGAGGCGTTCGTGCCGGCTCGCGTACTCCGCGCTCCACGAGTTTGCTCGCTCAGACATCGTTTGCCCCCACTCGTTAACGGTTTCGGAAAAACTCTGTTGGGTCTCGCCCCCAGACTCGGCATGCGCGCTGCCGTGCGGCTGGTCACTAGGCGTGGTCGAGGGCGCAGCGGCGGGCGGAGAGGTCCTTGCGCCTTGCGACTTCCCGTGCTGGAGGATCGCCAGATGCACGAGGTAGGCCACACCAGCGCACACGACGATCCAGAAGAGCCACGAGAACGTCACGTTGAGCCACCCCGGTACTCCGAACACGTTCCAGACGTCCCAGCGCAGCACGCCGAAGGTGCCCCCGCTGAAGATCCCGGCGATGAGCCAGACCGCGATGAACACGGTCGCGATGATCACGCCGGGGGTTGCTCGCCCCCGCACCATCTCCTCAAAGTGAATCCGCCCGGCGGTATCGGGCAGGAACAGCCAGCCGACGAGGTAAAGCAGAATCCCGGGACCGCCGATCAGCGCGAGGACGACGAAGACGCCCCGCACGATGAGCGGGTCGACACCCGCTTTGTTCGCGATTCCGCTCGCGACGCCGGCGAACCAGCGGTCGCTCTCGTTGCGGCGGATCTCCAGGCTTCGAATCCAAGGGAAGAACCCGCTTGCCTGCGGGCGCGGCGGCTCATGCGGCGCGCCGGTGGATTCCCCGCGCGGCTCATTGCTGCCAGGTCCATGAAAGTCTGATCCAGTGCTCATGATTCCACTTTGGAGGATCAACGCGGCGTAGCGCCATGGGGGTTTACCCTGAATGAACCCTGAATCTTGGTAGGGGAGGCCCGGAGGATCGGGGCGGGATGCTTGGATAGAGGTATGGATACCCGCCCACCCCTCCTGCGCTCACGCGAGGATCGCATCGTTGCAGGAGTGTGCGCGGGAGTCGCAGAGCATTTGCAGCTGCCCGTGAAGTGGGTGCGGATCGGCTTCGCGGCAGGGTCTCTTCTCGCCGGGGCAGGGGTGATGCTATACATTTTCTTGCTCCTCACGGTCCCCGAGGGCGGCGAGTCCCCCGAGGTGCCACCGCTTAGGCGCGTCTTCACCCCACCGAACCCCGTCGCGGGCTCCGGAACCACCCACGACCGCGAAGCGCGCGGGGAGAAAGAGACCTCGCGCGGAGGAGGAACCCGCCCGTCCCAATCCCGGCCGCCGCGGTTTCCGGTGGCCGAAATCCTCCTCGGAGGGAGCTTCCTCATCGCCGGGCTGTCGATCCTGCTCGTGCAGCTCGGCGTACAGCTGCGCCTACAGGTGATCCTGCCTGGCCTCGCAGTGCTTGTCGGGGTCGCAATGACCTGGTGGCTCATCGCCGACCGTGATCGCCCCGAGCGGCACCCCCTGCCCCGAATCCTCGGCGCGCTTTCGTTGGTCGCGGTCGGGGTGATCATGTTTTTCATCACCGCACGGGAACCAACGGTGCTCTCGGTGATCGGTGCGGCGCTCGCGGTGCTCGCGGGGGTCGCGCTCGCGATCGCCCCCTGGTTGCTGCGGATCAACCGGGAACTCGGCGCGGAGCGAGCCGCGCGGGCGCGGGAGGCGGAGCGGGCGGAGATCGCCGCGCATCTGCACGATTCGGTGCTGCAAACCCTCGCGCTCATTCAACAACGCTCGGAGCCCGGGACCGAGGTGGCCCGGCTCGCCCGCGGGCAGGAACGAGAACTACGCGACTGGCTGTTCCGCGCGGGGGACGGTGCGCGGCCCGAGGAGCGGAACACCGCCGCGGCTGAACTCACCGAGCATGCCGCGGCGCTCGAAGCAACGCACGCGGTGAGGTTTGAAGTGGTTGTCGTCGGCGAACGGGTGGTTGGCCCGGAGGAACTCATCGCCGCTGCCCGCGAGGCCATGCAGAATGCGGCTCGGCACGCGGGTGGGGACGTGACCGTCTATCTTGAGACGACGCGGGAACTCATGAGCGTCGAGGTCAACGACCGAGGCCCGGGTTTCGACCTCGCTCAGGTCGAGGGGTCGCGCTTCGGTGTGCGCGGATCGATTCTCGGCAGAATGGAACGAGCCGGCGGGACCGCGAAGGTCGTCGGCGGCCCGGGTGGGAAAGGCGTTTCGGTACGTCTCGAGCAAGCCAGGGTCGATCAGAAGGCCAGTGTGGACGGTAGCGGAGCACGAACGAGGGAAGGCGAGGACACGTGAACGAGCACGCGCATGAGGGACAGATCAGCGTCGTCATTGTCGATGATCACGAGATCTTCCGAGCCGGGCTGCGAACCTCTCTCGGTGAGGAGCTCCGGGTCGTGGGGGAGGCGGGAACTGTGGATGAGGCGGTCGCGCTCATCGCCGAGACTAAGCCCGACGTTGTCCTCCTCGACGTCCACCTGCCCGGCGGGTTGGGCGGTGGGGGAGCCGAGGTCGCCCGCGCCGTCACCCAGGGCCCGGAACGTAGTGGTACCCAAGTGCTCGCGTTGAGCGTTTCGGACGCGGCAGACGACGTCGTGAGTGTTATCCGAGCCGGAGCGCGAGGATATCTCACGAAAACCACCTCCGGCGCGGAAGTCACGAGCGCCGTCGCCCGAGTCCACGGCGGCGACGCGGTATTCTCGCCTCGGCTCGCGGGATTCGTGCTCGACGCGTTCGGCGCCGGCGGCGGCGAAACGGCAATCGAGGATGACGAACTCGACCGGCTTTCGCGCCGGGAGCAAGAAGTGATGCGGATGATCGCCCGGGGATATGCGTACAAAGAAGTCGCCCAAGAGCTGTTTCTCTCGGTGAAGACCGTAGAGACGCACGTGTCGAACGTGCTGCGAAAGCTGCAGCTTTCGAACCGCCACGAACTGACGGCGTGGGCGCTCAGTCGGCGCCTGCTGTAGGGGAGGGCGGGGCAGCGGAACTCCGGCTCCGCTGCCCCGGGCCGGTCAGATGATGTCGCGACCTTCCTTGCGCGCCGCGAGCCATTCAGCGATGAATCCGCGGCAGAGCACAAACAGCACCGCGGCAACGATGACGGGCCACATCAGAACGTACGTTGAGAGCATAAGCGATTTCATGCGAGCACCTCCGTGCTTTCCCTATCTTCGTCACGGTCGTCGAAGTCGCCCACCCGGGTGCGGATGAGGTCGAAATCGAACGACATCTTCGAGCGCCAGGAGATCGCTGCGCACACGATCGTCGAGACCGAGTAGGCAACGAGCGAAGCGCTCAGGGTCGTATATGTGTGCAGCGTCCCGAACGCGAACGGGGCGACGGCGACCGTCGCGATCCCCCCGATGATGAGGGCGGGCCGCAGGCCGAAGAAGCCGAAGGCCATCAAGCCGAGGACGACCCCCACCCCAACGATCGCGAGCACGTCGACGATCACGCCGATCCCACCGCCCATCGGAATGAGGGAGAACCGCACGGGCAGGAACACGGCCAACGCCGCGATGACAGCAAGGGTGAACGCGGAGTTCGTCACCTTCTTCCAGTAGAAGCTCGCGATGACCGGGAACACCAACGCTCCCCAGAGCGCACCCACGAACACCAACAGATCCAAAATGTTGAGTTGCAGGCTCGCAAAGGTCACCGCGAGGGCAGAGGCGACCACCATCGTCACACGCCCGAGGATGAGCATGAAACGCGGGTTGGCGTTGTCCTTCCCAACGCTTTGACCGTAGATGTCGGCCATGACGATGGAACTCAACGCCGCAAGATCGGAATCCGCCGTTGAAGAAAGCGCTCCGATGATCATCAAAAAGAAGATCGCGAGAAGCACGGGCGGCAAGTAGTTCGCGGCCATTTGCGGAATGAGGTTATTCGGGTCCCCATCAAGCGGGCTGACACCGAGATAAAGTGCGAGAACGCCGAGCATTCCGACCCCAATAACCATCGCCCCGTAACCCACCGTGGCGGTGATGAATGTCGGTTTAATGAGGTCCTCGCGCACGGCGAACAGACGCTGGGCAATTGTTTGGTTACCGATCGCGTAGGCGAGGACGGCAGCGATGTAGGGCGCGCCCTGGTGCATGAAGGCTTCGCTGGAGAAGAAGTTGCCCTGGGCAGGGGTGAGGTTCGCTGCTCCCGTTTCGAATGCGGCGGGGAAGCCAGCAGTGAAGAAGATGATGGGAACGAGAACGGCGACGGCTCCGAGCATCCCCAGCACCTGTACGAAGTCGGTGAGAACTGAGGCACGGAAGCCGGACCAGAGGGTGTATAGGAGGACGCCACCAGCAACGATGACGACCCCTTGGATGAAGTTCAGCGGGGAGAGCATGCTGATGAGCACCCCGCCCGCGAGGAAGTTCGACATCAAGCTAATGAGGCTCCCCACCACATTGGATCCCGCGAGCATCAACTGGCTCGAGCGGCCGTGACGGGCGTGCATCACTTCGGCGAGCGTGTGGGCACGAGGGGCTACGGTTCGGATCCGCTTGCCGAAGGGGTAGATGAACAGAATCATCAGGGCGCCCCATAGGCCATAGTGGATGGGTCCGGAAATGCCATAGGTGTACCCCGACGTTGCCGATGCATACATCGACGACGCCCAGATCCACGTGGCGGTCATACTTGCTGCGGAAATACCGAACCCAACGTTATTCCCTGCAGTCATGTACCCGTCGGCGTTTTCGTTCTTCTTACGAATGCGGGTAGAAATCCAATAAGTCCCGCCATAAAAAAGAACTAATAAGCCAACAACAGTGAGTGTGTTGAACTGGAATAATCCGTCCACGCACTCCTCCTCACTTTTTAGTTGTAAACATGGTCGTGTATCTCTGCGGCGATCATTGCCGCGCTACAGCGTCCAGGTACTCACTCTCCCATTCGAGATTTACGTGCCAGGCCGCAGGTGTGCCCTGCTCTGTGTTCGTTACGCGGAGCGCCAAATTAGCGGTACGACATCTCGTGTCAAGTGACCGAGGCGTTCCAAACACTTGACCATAGCGCATGCTGAATGGGGATTAGCCCCTGCCCCGGTCAAGTGCGCGCAAAGGTGGTTAGAGTCACCTTCCCGCCGGTATTGAAACGCCGCCGAAGCGGACAATGGTGGCATCATGTGGGGTGAGCTGACAGAGATGGGGGCGTCATGGCGCGCACCCAGGCGGCGCGGGGCGCGTGAGGCTGGGTTAAAGTCGAAGCGGATTTGCGTGCCGCGGTGGCAGGCTGAACGGAGGACGGCATGAAGCCGGAGAGCACAACGGTGGGCTGGCGACGGGCAAGCATTTACGATGTCGCGAAGCTTGCGGGCGTTTCGCATATGACCGTCTCTCGCGTGCTCAACGGCCACCCGAATATTCGCGAATCGACACGGAAGCGGGTACTTGAGGCGATCGAGGAAACGAACTTCACCCGCAGCTCCATCGCCCGGGCCCTTGCGACTCAGCGGGCAATGCGAATCGGCGTCCTCGTCGACAGTCCCGTGCACTACGGGCCGAACTCAACCCTGAGGGCGCTTGAGAGTGCGGCGAGAGAACACGGGTACTCGGTGAGCGCCGTGTCGTTTCCCGAAGATGATGAGGCGCGTGTCGACGACGGCATCCTCGAGCTGGTCACGCAAGGAGTCGATGGGCTATGCATGATCGCCCCGCGCGTTTCGTCCCTTGAGAACCTCCGCAGGCGGGCATCGGAACTCCCAACGCTCGTCGTCCAAGCCGACCCGGTGGCAGATATGCATACCGCCGCGGTTGACCAACGGGCAGGGGCCGTCGCCGCCGTCCACCACCTTCTCGAGCTCGGACACGAGCAGATCCTGCACCTGGCAGGTCCACTTGACTGGTACGACAGCCGGGCCCGCGCCGAGGGCTGGGCGAACGCGCTGGAGATCGCCGGTTTGCCCAGGGCGGAGCCGATCATTGGAGATTGGTCCTCCGATTCGGGTTATGAGGTGGGGAAGAACCACGATTTCAACCGGGCAACAGCCATTTTCGCCTCGAACGACCAAATGGCGCTCGGCCTCATCCACGGAATGGTGGAGAGAGGGATACGGGTGCCCCACGACGTCTCGGTTGTGGGCTTCGACGACCTGCCCGATGCTCGGCACTTCTTGCCGCCGCTGACGACTGTTCGCCAAGACTTCGCAAGTCTAGGAGAACTGATTCTCTCCCTTCTGGTTGCGGCGATCGAAGGGAGGCCCGCGAGCGGACGGCACCTCATCGAGCCGACGCTCATCGTTCGGGAATCCACGGCCGCACCACGGCCGCGGTAAGAGCGAACCCTCGGTAGCGCACGCCAGTTCCGCCGCGAAATCCCGGGCAAATCGCGATAGCGGTAACAAGAGCGTAACAATGCGCAAAGGTCGACTTGCGCTTGCCGTTGTTACCGCGCACAATGGGGGCGGTAGCGCCGGGGGAAGAGCCCGGGTTCGGCTAGCACGGCCAAGGTGGCCGAAGTACCTCAAGGAGGAGTAGACATGGCAACGACGAAGAGATCTCGTGGGTTCTATGGCCTGGTCGGCATGAGCGTCCTGGCCCTTGGGATCAGCGCGTGTGGCGGCGGCGATGCGGGCGGGGCAAGCGG
The DNA here is from genome assembly GCA_021793935.1 of Actinomycetes bacterium. Next base: position 6,533 of record JAJYRV010000003.1, read on the forward strand.
CGAGAGCGGCGGGGGCGGCGGGGGCGACCTGTCGACCATCGGTTTCGTCGCCGTCGGTCCCGAGGGCGCGTGGCGGCAGGCGAACGAACAGAACATTCAGGAGACGTTCACCGAGGAAGCGGGATTCGAACTCAAGTTCGCGCCCGCGACCAACCTCGACCAGAAATCGCAGATCGACGCATTCACGTCGTTCGTTGACGAAGGAGTCGACCTGATTCTCCTCTCGGCGACCGAAGGCTCTGGTTGGGAGGCGTCACTCGAGCGAGCGCAGGAGGCCGAGATCCCGGTTGTCCTCATCGACCGTGGGATCGAGCCCGATGACACCAGCCTGTACGTCACCCGGATTGCTCCGGATAACATCGAGGTCGCCTCCTCGGTTGCGAATTGGGCGGCGGAGACCTTCCCAGATGGCGCGAACTACGTGACCCTTGAGGGCCCGGCGGGTGTATCCGTTGTCAACGAACGCAACGAGGGCTTCGATGAGGTGATGGCCGAGCACCCAGAATTGGTTGAGGTCGACTCCCAAACCGCCAACTGGTCGACCGAGGAAGCGAAGAGCGTTTTCGAGACGATGCTCAAGGCGCAGAACAACGATATCCAGTTCGTCTTCGCTCAGAACGACGAGATGGGCCTGGGAGCTGTGCAGGCGATCGAGGAAGCCGGCCTCACCCCTGGTGAGGACGTCAAGATTGCCACGATCGACGGCACCAAGAACGCTCTGGAAGCGCTTGCGGACGGCGACCTGAGCTTCGTTGCTGAGTACAACCCGCTTTTCGGCGAAACGGCATTGGACGCGGTGAACAAGACTCTCGCGGGCGAGGAAGTTGATTCCTACATCATCGTTCCCAGCGAGACGTTCGATTCGTCTGAGGCAGCAAGCACCGCTCTGCCCGACCGCAAGTTCTGATCGACTCCATGCCCGTGGTGGGCGTGCGGCATCGCTGCCGCGCGCCCACCAGCAACGGGGCGCAGGAGACTAATTGAGGAAGAGTATCGCGATGACCGACACGCCGATCGTCGAGATGCAGGGCATCTCGGTTGAGTTCCCCGGTGTAAAGGCGCTCGACGAGGTGGGTTTTCGGCTACTGCCGGGCGAGGTGCACTCGCTCATGGGTGAGAACGGTGCCGGCAAATCCACTCTCATCAAAGCGCTCACCGGCGTGTATCAAATTGACGCCGGTACCATCCGTGTCGCGGGTGAGGAACGGCATTTCCGCAACACTGGTGACGCGCAGGACGCGGGGATCTCTACCGTGTACCAGGAGGTCAACCTCTGCGCGAACCTCAGCATCGGCGAGAACGTCATGCTCGGCCATGAGGTGCGCGGCCGGTTTGGCATCGACTGGCGCGCTACCCACCGCGCCGCACGAGGTGCGCTTGAACGCCTTGGCCTTGGCCACCTCGACCCGCGGCAACCGTTGGCGAGTCTCTCGATCGCGCTGCAGCAACTCGTCGCGATCAGCCGGGCAATGGTGCGCCAAGCCAAGGTTCTCATTCTCGACGAGCCGACCTCGAGTCTGGATTCCGCTGAGGTGGAGGCGTTGTTCACGGTCATCCGGCAGTTGCGCGATGAGGGAGTGGCGATCTTGTTCGTCTCCCACTTCCTTGACCAGATCTATGAGATCAGCGACCGCCTGACGGTGCTACGCAACGGCGTATACGTGGGGGAATACGCCATTGGGGAACTGGACCGTGCTGGGCTCATCGCGAAAATGATCGGGAAGGACCTCGATACCTTGAAGTCTCTGGCCTCCCACGAGACTCAAGATCGAGATCGCAGCGTCGAGCCCGTTCTCAACGCAGAGGCGATCACTCGCCGCGGCAGCATCGAGCCCACGTCACTGAAGCTGTTTTCCGGGGAGATCCTCGGATTCGCGGGTCTGTTAGGGGCAGGGAGAACGGAGCTCGCACGGCTGCTCTATGGCGCGGACCGACCCGACTCGGGAACGATCATGCTTCACGGCAAGAAGATCGACCTGAGGAACCCCGTTGATGCCCTCGACCAGCACATCGCGTACTCCACGGAGAACCGGCGGGACGAGGGCATCATCGGGGATCTCACCGTGCGCGAAAATATGATTCTGGCCGTGCAGGCCAAGCGAGGCTGGGCGCGCCCGGTCTCTCGGAAAGAACAGAACGAGATCGTCTCCAAATACATGGAAGCGCTCAACGTTCGACCCGCTGATCCCGAGCGACCCATCAAGAACCTCTCCGGGGGGAACCAGCAGAAGGTGCTGCTCGCCCGTTGGCTCGCCACCAGCCCGGAACTTCTCATCTTGGACGAACCCACCCGCGGCATCGATGTCGGCGCGAAAGCCGAGATTCAAGAAGTGGTGGCGAAACTCGCCGATGGGGGAGTGGCCATCGTCTTCATCTCCTCCGAACTTGAAGAGGTGGTGCGGCTCAGCGAGCGCATCGTCGTCCTCAAAGATCACCAGAAGATCGGAGAGATCGTTAACGGGCCGGGGGTCACCGCGCAGCAGGTCGTGGAACTCATCGCTGCCGAGGGGACCGAAGAGAGCCAGGAAGCGACCGCTGAACTTGCGGAGGAGGTTGCTGGAGCATGAGTGTTATTGAGAATGTCGGTGCGAGGATCAGTGCACTTTTCCACCGGCAATATGTGTGGGGCATCCTCGCGATCATTGCGTTACTCGCGGTCAACCTGATCAAAGATCCCGGATACCTCGCGATCACCACCTCCGGGGGACACCTCGTGGGGAACGTTATCGACATCATGAGGTCAGCCGCCCCGATCCTCATGATCGCCATCGGGATGGCACTTGTCATCGCAACGGCGGGAATCGACCTTTCGGTCGGATCGGTCATGGTCGTCTCGGGCGCGGTAGCGATGGAATTCCTCAACGGGGCCGCCGAGTCCCATTCGGTTTCCGTTGCGCTCTCCGCGTTGGCCCTAGCCCTTGCTGTGGGCACGGTGTTGGGGGTCATCAATGGCGTGCTCGTTTCCTACGTCCGGCTCCAGCCGTTCATCACCACCCTGGTGATGATGCTCGCCGGGCGGGGAATCGCGAAGGTGATCACCGGTGGTCAGAACACGGCTGCGACCAATGCCCCGTTTCGATGGATCGCCAACGGCTACGTCGCGGGTCTGCCCGTCGTCTTCCTCATCGCGATAGTCATCGTGTGCATCGTCGCCCTCCTCGTGCGCCGCAGCGCGCTCGGCCTCATGGTCGAGTCGATCGGAATCAACCCGAAAGCCAGTCGCATGGCCGGAATCAAGCCGCGGGGCCTACTCATCACGGTTTACGGCATGAGCGCCTTCCTCGCCGCCGTCGCGGGGATTTTCGCCACCGCGAGTGTGATGACCGTTGACGTATCGCGGACCGGCTACCAGATGGAGCTTGACGCGATCCTCGCCGTCGTGATCGGCGGAACATCGCTGGCCGGCGGTCGGTTCTCGCTCGGGGGCGCGGTTGTCGGTGCCCTCCTCATCGCCACCCTGGACAAAACAGTCGTCTTCCTCGGCGTTTCCTCCTCCGCCACCCCCGCCTTCAAAGCCATCGTGATCGTCATCCTGTGCCTGTTGCAATCCGAACGGGTCCGCGGAATCCTCGCTCGACGGCGCCGACGCCTGTCGTTGCAGGCAGCCAAGAAGGAGGTGCTCGTATGAGCACGAGCAGCGTTGCCGAGCAGCGCAACATCGACCGGGCGTCGAGGCTGAAGCAGTTCTTTCAGTCTCACCTGACCGCCTTGCCCACCGCCGCGGCCGTCATCATCTTCATCGTGATGATCCTCTACGGAGAATTCAGCTACGGCCGGATCGTCCAGTTCAACACGCTGTCGAACCTGTTGATCAACAATTCACACCTGATCATCATGGCCGTCGGTGTCACCTTGCCGATCCTGACGGGCAATGGGGGAATCGACCTCTCGGTGGGATCGATCATCGCCTTCTCCAGCGTCTCTGGGGTGATGCTCGCCAATGCCGGGCTATCGCCGTCCTTAGTGATCTTTCTGATGATCTTCTCTGGCACTGTGTTCGGCGCGATCTCCGGCGTGCTCATCCAGTACTTCAATGTGCAACCCTTCATCGCCACGCTGTCGATGATGTTCCTCGCCCGGGGGCTCGCTTCCGTTCTCAGTACGACCCCGGAACGGCTGGCCGATGATTCCCCCATTCGCTGGTTCGCCACGGAATGGAAGATCATCGACGGGCCCAAGGTCAACGATCTGATCATCACTCCCGGGGTCGTTATCGCCCTGCTCATCGTGATCGTCGCGTTCTTCCTGCTGCATCGGACCCGGTTCGGGCGCACCATCTATGCCATGGGCGGTTCGGAGCAGTCCGCTCAACTCATGGGGTTGCCGGTCTTTCGCACCAAGCTCGCGGTGTACATCATCAGCGGGACGCTGTCGGGGCTGGCCGCGGTTGTCTACACGGGCCGCCTCGGGATCGCACAGAACATCACCGGCGTGGGCTGGGAACTCGATGCGATCGCCGCGGTCGTGATCGGCGGAACGATGCTCACCGGCGGAGTGGGATTCGTGCTCGGATCGGTCGTCGGAGCGCTCGTGCTGGGGCTGATGAATGTGCTCATCACCCGCGACGGAACGATCCCGCCGGAGGCGACGACGATCATCACCGGCGGGATCCTCCTGATCTTTGTGCTGCTGCAACGCGTGGTTTCCATGCGCCGAAACGAATAGCCCTAACCAGAACACGACGAAGCACGGGCGGATCTACGAGTCCTGCCTGTGAAAGGAGTTATGGAATGACCCGCGACCACCGCCTAGTCATCGGCGTGGACTTTGGAACGCTCTCGGGGCGCGCCGTCGTCGTGAGGGTGAGCGACGGTGAAGAGATCGGTAGTGCCGAACACGCGTACCCGCACGCGGTGATGGAGCGGGAACTCACCGCGGGCGATGGCCGGCGCCTGCCACCCGAATGGGCCCTGCAAGACCCGGCCGACTATGTCGAGGTGCTGCGCACCGCAGTGCCCGCGGCGCTGGCGAATGCCGGCGCCGACCCGGCTGACGTGGTCGGCATCGGTACCGACTTCACCGCCTGCACGATGGTGCCTACCCTGGCCGACGGCACCCCGCTGTGTGAAGTCGCGGAATATCGCAACCGACCCCACGCGTACGCGAAACTATGGAAGCACCACGCCGCGCAAGAGCAAGCCGATCGAATCAACGAGCTCGCCCATCGCCAGCAACAACCATGGATCGCACGCTACGGGGGATTGATCTCCTCGGAGTGGGAGTTTGCCAAGGGCCTCCAAATGTTGGAGGAGGACCCGGAGCTTTACGACGCAATGGATCGTTGGGTCGAGGCAGCGGACTGGATCGTCTGGCAGTTGTGCGGCACCTACGTCCGCAATGCCTGCACCGCGGGTTACAAAGGTATCTACCAGGAGGGGAAATACCCGAGCCCGGAGTTCCTCCGTGCGCTCAACCCCGACTTCGAAGGGTTCGTTCGGGATAAGCTCGACCAACCTATCGCCCAGCTCGGCCAGGCAGCGGGCCGCCTCACGGAAGAAGCCGCAGCGTGGACGGGCCTGCCGGCCGGGATCGCGGTCGCCGTTGGTAACGTCGACGCGCACGTGACCGCACCCGCCGCGGGTGCCGTTGAGCCCGGGCAGATGGTCGCCATCATGGGCACCTCCACGTGTCACGTGATGAACGGAGACGAGCTCGCCGAAGTGCCGGGAATGTGCGGCGTGGTGGACGGCGGCATCGTGGAGGGATTCTGGGGCTTCGAGGCGGGGCAGTCCGGGGTCGGCGATATCTTCGCATGGTATGTAGAGAACCAGGTGCCCGGCGAGTACGCCCGCGCCGCCGCGGAGGCAGGCCAGGGACTGCATGAATACCTCACCGAACTGGCCGCGCAACAGGAAGTGGGGCAGCACGGTCTCATCGCACTCGATTGGCACTCGGGGAACAGGTCCACGCTGGTGGACCATGAACTCTCCGGGCTCCTCATCGGCCAGACCCTGACCACCCAGCCCGAGGACATCTACCGGGCGCTCCTGGAATCCACCGCCTTCGGCACGCGCGTGATCATCGAGGCATTCGAGGCTGCCGGGGTTCCCGTGACCGAATTCGTCGTCGCGGGGGGCCTTCTGAAGAACTCATTCCTCATGCAGATGTACGCAGACGTCACTCGGTTACCGCTATCGACCATCGCCTCGAGTCAGGGCCCCGCCCTCGGCAGCGCCATTCATGCTGCCGTTGCTGTGGGGGCCTATCCGGACGTTCGCGCCGCAGCGGCGGCGATGGGGCGGCGCACCATTGCGGCCTATACACCGGACGAGGAGGCGGCTGATCGCTACGACGAACTCTATGCCGAGTACCTGCGTCTGCACGACTACTTCGGACGCGGGGGCAACGACGTTATGCACCGGCTCAAGGCGATTCGGCGCGAGGCGAGCCACCGAGTGATGGGGTCAACGCCCGAGAAGGGCTCGGCCGCGGTCGTAGAACGAGGAGGAACCGATGAAACTCACTGAGCAATCCCGCGCTGTGCAAGACGCAGTCCACCGCACCCGGGAACGGGTGGCTGCCCTGCACGCCGAGCTGCCACGCAACGAGCTCGTGGTGTGGACGGCAGGAAATGTTTCCGAACGGGTGAGCGGGACCGAGCTATTCGTCATCAAGCCCTCCGGGGTCTCCTACGACGAGTTGAGCGCGGAGAACATGGTCGTGTGCACCCTGGATGGCAAGAAGATCGACGACGGCACGGCCGCCAGCCTCGTTCCATCTTCTGACACGGCGGCGCACGCGTATGTGTACCGACACATGCCCCACGTGGGAGGGGTCGTGCACACCCACTCGACCTACGCCACCGCCTGGTCCGCTCGAGGGGAGGAGATCCCGTGCGTGTTGACCATGATGGCCGACGAGTTCGGCGGACCGGTACCGGTAGGACCGTTCGCGATCATCGGCGACGATTCCATCGGCCGCGGGATCGTGCAAACGCTCTCAGCTAGTCGCTCGCCTGCGGTCCTTATGCGTAACCACGGGCCCTTCACCATCGGACGCGATGCGTTAGCGGCAGTGAAGGCCGCCGTGATGGTTGAGGAGGTGGCGCGCACCGTGCACATCTCGCGCCAGCTCGGTGAGCCTCTTCCGATCGACCCGCAGAACATCGACACGTTGTACGACCGTTATCAGAACGTCTACGGACAAGGCGCTTCGACGCCGAAGGAGAACTACGCATGATTCACGATCCGTTCGAGCGCCGCGAGATCTGGTTCCTCACCGGCACCCAGGACCTCTACGGTGAGGACGTGCTCGACCAGGTAGCCGAGCACTCACGTGCCTTAGTGGCTACCCTCAACGATGCCCAATCCCTCCCCGTTACGATCCGGTGGAAACCCATCCTGCGCGAGCGGGAGGGGATTCGGCGGATGGCGCACGAGGCGAACGCCGACGACGCGTGCATCGGAGTGATCGCCTGGATGCACACATTCTCCCCGGCGAAATCGTGGATCCAGGGGCTCAGCGCCTTGCAGAAGCCGTTGTTGCACCTGCACACCCAGGCGAACGTCGAACTGCCGTGGGCGGAGATCGACATGGACTTCATGAACCTGAACCAGGCCGCGCACGGAGATCGAGAATTCGGGTACATCGCCACCCGACTGGGCATTGCGCGCAAAACCGTCGTCGGACACGTGAGCCACCCGGAAGTCCAGGAGCGAATCGGAACGTGGGCGAGAGCAGCAACGGGGTGGGCGGAAGCCGGCAGCCTGCGTGTCGCCCGGTTCGGGGACAATATGCGCGATGTCGCCGTGACCGAAGGTGATAAGACCGAGGCAGAACTGCGCCTGGGGGTCTCGACGAACACGTGGGGCGTTGCCGATCTCGTCGAGCGGGTCGAGGGGGCTGACGAAAACGCCGTCGAGGCATTGGTCAGGGAGTACGAGGAGAGATACGACGTCGTCCCCGAGCTTCTCGACGGCGGCGCGCGACGTGAATCGCTGCGCTACGGCGCACGCATCGAGTTGGGCCTGCGTTCCTTCCTCTCCGAGGGCGGGTTCGGCGCGTTCACCACCAACTTCCAAGACCTCGGCGGGCTCCGGCAACTCCCCGGACTCGCGGTGCAGCGCCTGATGGCCGACGGCTATGGATTCGGGGCCGAAGGCGATTGGAAGACGGCGATCCTCGTGCGGCTCGCGAAAGTGATGGGATATGGGCTGCCCGGAGGTGCCTCCCTCATGGAGGATTACACCTACGAACTCACGCCCGGCAAAGAGAAGATCCTCGGTGCACACATGCTCGAGGTGTGCCCCTCGCTCACCCAGGGCAAGGCGAGGTTGGAGATCCACCCCCTCGGCATCGGGGATCGGGAGGATCCCGTGCGGCTGGTTTTCGATGCCGACACCGGGCCCGGCGTCGTCGTCGCGATGTCGGATATGCGCGACCGGTTCCGGCTCACCGCGAACACGGTCACGATCGTTGGCCCCGATGCCGAACTTCCCAACCTTCCCGTCGCGCGTGCAGTGTGGGAACCGGAGCCCTCATTCGCGACCTCAGCCGAGTGCTGGCTCACGGCGGGCGCAGCGCACCACACGATGATGACGACGCAACTCCACCTCGACGTTATCGAGGACTTCGCGGAGATCGCGGGGATGGAACTAGCGGTGATCGACGAGAACACCTCTACCCGCGGCTTCCTCAACGAACTACGCTGGAACCAGGCCTACTACCGGCTCAAGGAAGGGCTCTGAGGTGAAGGTCGCGCGCCTGCACGGGCCGGGCGATCTACGCGTCGCGCAGGAGCAACAGCCTGTCCCTGAGCCGGGGGAAACCCTCGTGCAGGTACGGGCCGTTGGGCTGTGCGGCTCCGACCTCCACTGGTACGCGGAAGGCAATATCGGCGACGCCCCGCTCACGCGCCCGCTCGTTCCGGGGCACGAAATCGCCGGGATCGCACGAGGGGGCCCGCATGAGGGGCGCCTCGTCGCTGTTGACCCCGCCATGCCCTGCCGCTCGTGCCCGATCTGTGAGGCAGGCCATCGGAACCTGTGCCCAACGGTGTCCTTCGCCGGGCACAGCACGTGCGACGGGGGCCTGCGTGAATTCATGCCGTGGCCTGGCGTGCTCCTGTATCCCGTGCCCGAGGAGCTCTCCGCGGCGGAAGCGGCGCTGCTCGAGCCGCTGGGAGTCGCCCTGCACGCCTGGGATCTTGGCCGCGCCCGCATCGGCGACACCGTGGCGGTCATCGGCGCCGGCCCGATCGGTCTGCTCACCCTCCAGCTCGCCCGAGCCGGGGGAGCAGCACAGATCATCGTGGTCGAGCCTCTTGAGCACCGGCGCGCCGCCGCGCGAAAGTTCGGAGCCGACGCGGTGTTGAGCCCCGAGGAGGCCGATGTCCGGGCCTGGCAGGAGTTGACCGGCTTAGGCTGCGATCTCGTCTTCGAGTTCGCGGGCAACGACCCGGCGATTGCGGCAGCGTTCCGCGCGGCCCGGCCCGGTGCGCGGGTTCTCCTCGGGGGAATCCCGCGTAACGACTCCAGCACGTTCCAGGCGGGATTGGCGCGTCGAAAGGGACTGACGATCCTCATGGTCCGGCGAATGAAGGAGATGTACCCTCGCGCCATCGAGTTGGCCTCTTCCGGCCGGGTAGATCTGCGTTCGCTGGTCTCCCGCGTTCTGCCGATCTCGCAGGCGGATACCGCGTTCGTCACGGCCGGTACCCGGGACGGGCTGAAGGTGATCATCGACCCCGGAGCCTGATCCACCGGCCCATGGGGGAGTCTGGCGCCGAGGCGAGAACAACTAGCCTCGGGAGACGGCGGGCAACCGGCCGGAGAAGAGCGTGCCGAGGATGCCCATCGCCGCGAGGAACAGCAGCGACCACGTGATACCGAGGGCAGCGAGCGCGGAGCTCAGCGCGCCGACGAGGAGCAGGATGAGACCCATGGCAGAGTTCGACACCGCCACATAGGTGGTTCGCATATCGCCTTCGGCCATGTCGATGACGTAGGTCTTGCGCGCGACCCGCACCCCGGTGTGAACGAGGGTGAGCACAAAATAGGCGACGACGAATACGAACGTGGGGCCCGCGCCGTCGCCCGCGAATGCCGGTAGTGAGACGATGACGACGAGGGCGACGATGGTGATCGCGGCCACCGCCGAGCCGACGGCCATGAGGCCTTTACTCGAGCGGTCCGCGAGCCGACCGAAGACTCTGCCCCCGAGGAGAGCCGCGAGGCCCGAGGCGATGATGTAGCCGCCGAGCCCGGCGAGCGTGTCGCTGCCGGCTTGCGCCGCCATCGTGACGATGAACGGTGGGCTCAGGGCGGAAACCAGGAGAAGGCTGCGGGCGATGACGAAGTTCCGGAACGGGCGGTCCGTGCGAAGCAGGTGGAGCATGTCCGCAAACCAGGTCGCATGCCCCGCTCGTGCGGGGCCGGGGTCCCCGGCGGGCTCGCGGATGCTGGCATACACCACGGCCACGGCCACCCAGAGAAGGGCTCCGGCGGCGAGGAGCCACGCGATCTGCCCGCCGGAAAGTTCCTCTCCGCCGAAGTATCTGATCCCCAGGCCCAAGGTGATGACGACCGCCCCCGAGGCGGTCGTGGAAAGACCATTGATCTGGCCCCGTTCGCCTTTGGGGATGGTGCGCCCTTGGATATCTTTGGTGGTGACCGAACCGAGGGCGCGGCCGAGGGAAAAGAGGGTCAGGGCCCCGAGGATGACGACGCCGGCGGCAAGCCCGCTGCCCAGCGCAGCCGTGAGGGCCATGACCCCCACCGCGAGGGCCTGAATGAGGGCGCCGGCGACGAACAACCATTTCCGCCGCCGGAACCGGAGAATGATCGGGGTGAGGAAGGCTTGGGGGAGCATCGAGCCCGACTCGCGGATCGGCACAAGGAGCCCGGTCAACGTAGCGGGAACACCGAGCGCGTGGAACAGCCACGGCAGCACGGTGGAGGCCTTCATCGTCTGATCACCCGAGGACTGCAGCGTGCTGGCAAGCACGAGCCGCAGCCCGTTGCCCGCAAGGTTCGCGCGCTGCTGCTTGGGCAGCTCGCCTTCCACCTCCGGGCTGCGGCGCACGATCGCCGAATACACGCGCTCTACTCTTCTCACAGGTGAAACTTATGCCAGCGCGTGAGGATCCGCTAGCGAGGTGAGGCTAACCTCATCGGGGGTGATTTAGTATGGCGGGATGCGTTTTCGACCCACGGTGCTGCCGATCCTGATCGCGAGTGCGCTCCTGCTCGGATCCTGCACCGGCCCCGGCCCGCACCAGGAGGCGCCGCAACCCGAGAGGGGGCGAGCGCAGATATCGGGACCCGAGGAGGAGCTCACGGTCATCAACGGCAACGAAGGGGAGATGGCGCTAGCTGCGAGCCGGACCCTGTTCGCCTCTGCTCCCACAGTGGTGACCGCGCCGGTGAAAGACTCGCGGGCCCAGGAACGTGGTGCGAAGATCGCGGCCGAGATCGGGGCACCGATGCTCCTCGCGCCCGGCGCCGGATCCGATGGCGCGAACGGGGGAGGGAAATCCCTTCTCGCTGAGGTCGAGCGCCTCGGCGCCGAAACTCTCCTCTCAGTCGGGCAGGGGCCGGGGCCGCCGGAGGAAGGCTCGTGGGAGGTGGTGCCCGTGGACCCCGACACGGGCGAGACTCCGCCGGAAGCGGCGGAAGACGCGCATGGGGAACCGGTGACGAACGCCGCGGCGATCGTGACCGACTCCCCGCAGAGCACGGCGGCGAAAGCGACCGCGGAAGCCGCCGGGGTGAGCCTCGCGGAAGTCGCCGGCGCAGATCCGAACCCACAGGCGTCAACCGCAGCGATCGAGTTCTTGGCCGAATCCGACGCTTCGGCCATCCTCGCGATCGGAACTGAGTTCGAGGATCCTGCGCTGGTGGACTGGCAGGTGCGCTCTGCTCGGACGGGGTATGAGTTGCCCGGGGGCGGGCAGCGGATCCTCGGTCCCCGGCAATACGTCGCGTTGTACGGCACTCCCGGCGCGAGCGACCTCGGGGCGCTCGGGCACCAGGATCTGGAGGAGGCCGTCGAGCGGGTCCAGGAGCTCGGCGCGGAGTACCAGGCACTCGCAGATCGGACGGTGGTCGCCAGTTTTGAGATCATCGCGACGATCGCCTCCGGTGAGGCCGGCGACGACGGGAACTACTCCTCCGAGCGGGCCCTGGCGGATCTTCGGCCCTGGGTGGATCGCGCGGGTGAGGAGGGGATGGTCGTCATCTTGGACCTGCAGCCCGGTCGCACGGACTTCCTCACCCAGGCGAAGGAGTACGAAGAACTGCTGAAGTTGCCGCACGTGGGTCTCGCCCTCGATCCGGAGTGGCGGCTGAAGGCCGACCAGGAGCATCTCAACCAGATCGGCTCGGTCAGCGCCGAGGAGGTGAACGAGGTTGTTCACTGGCTCGCGGACCTCGCGAATGAGGAAGGCTTACCGCCGAAGATGCTGGTGCTCCACCAGTTTCGAACCTCCATGATCGCCCACACGCCGGACGTCGACCTTTCCCGCCCCGAGGTCGACGTGCTCATTCACGCCGACGGCCAAGGCACCCAATCGGCGAAACAAGGAACCTGGCGCGCACTTCACGCCGATGCGCCCGAGGGGATCGGATGGGGGTGGAAGAACTTCCTCGAGAAGGATTCCCCGATGCTCACGCCGGAGCAGACCGTCAGCGAGGTCGACCCGGTTCCCGACCTCGTCACCTATCAGTAGCGGGCGACGGGGGCGGCCTCAGCGTTCGGTGAGTTCACCCAGGTGGGTGTTGTTCGGCCCGTAGACCTGCATGACGTCGCCATCAATGACCGCTTCGGTCGGGTCAACCAACCACACGTCGACACCGGGGCAGTCATTCTCTTCATCTATCTGTAGCGTCAGCGTGACGTCATCCCCGTGCTCCTCCCACGTGCCCTCGACCTTGTTGCAGCCATCGGTGCCAGTGATGAGCCCTTCTTGAGTGAACGTGAGCACCACCTCACCCGAGGAGTCCGCCCAGGTTCCCTTCGCTGCCATCGACACGAATCCGCATCCGGCGGCTGTGAGCGCGACTAGCGCCACAAGGCCCACCACCGCCGCGCCTTTTCGAAACCCATTCATCGTCGTCTTCCCCCATCTGGGAACAGCGCCCGACCCCTACGCCCGGGAGTGGCGACCTTCGCTGATCTCCTCGATCACCTTGGCGTTGAACGCAGGAAGGTCGTCGGGGGTCCGGCTCGAAACGAGCCCGCGATCCACAACAACCTCCTCATCCACCCACGTCGCCCCGGCATTCTCCAGGTCCGTGCGCAGGCTGGGGTAACTCGTCAACGTCCGCCCCGCTACCACTCCGGCCTCAATGAGGATCCACGAGCCGTGACAGATCACGCCCACGGGTTTGCCGTCGGTAACGAAATCGCGCACGAACCGGGCGGCGTCAGGATCCATCCGCAGGTGATCGGAATTCACTACCCCGCCGGGAATGACGAGCGCATCGTACTCACTGGCACCCACGTCGCGGGAGGCAAAGTCCACCTGCTGGGTGTGTCCGTTCTTGCCGGTGATGACCTCCGTGGATGAGGAGACCATCGTCAGGAGTGCTCCGGCCTCGTCGAGCTCGTGCCACGGGCTGGTGAGTTCCACGTCTTCAAAACCGTTCGTTGCAATGAAGGCAACATTTTTGCCATCGAGCACAGCCATCATCGTCTCCTTTTCGTTGCGCGCACATGCGTGCATGAGTCTCTATTCTGCGCGGGGCAGGGCGCGGAGGCGAGGGGTTGACCGGAGCCGATGCGCCCGTGTTACAGGCCGAGGTGGTGCAGCAGCGCATCCCGCACGAACTCGGCGCCCGAGGGAGAAACGTGCGTGTAGTTCTTCGCGAACCGAGGATCGTCGGCGTACATGCGGGCCAAGCCCGCCACGGCCTCGTGGGGGAGATCTTCTGTTTGCCACGCCACGCGCAGGAAATTCAGGTGCTGGGCGGCGACCTGCTGCGCGGCGTCGCTCGAGGGACCGTCGGCGCTCGCGATGACGGCGTCCCACGCGTCTGTGAGATCTTGCAGCTGCACCTGAAACTCCTCCCGGCCGCGTTCCCCGAGCTCCACCCACCACCGGTTGGAGCGGTCCGCCGCCTCATCTCCCCACCGCTCGCGCACCTCGGCGTCGTACTTGCGGTGGTCAAATCCCTTGAACATTTGTTTCGGCACGAGTTCTTCTCCTTCTCCTAAGGCGGCGATGGTCGACTCCACCGCTGCGAGTTGTGTGGAGATCCGTGCGAGCGCCCCGGTGAGCTGGTCCCGCTGGTGGGTAAGGGCCTCGATGGTCCCCATTCCTCCGTTAAGGAGCCGGGAGACCTTCGCAAGCGGAACGCCCAGGTCCCGCCACAGCAGGATCTGCTGCAAGCGCACGAGGCCCGCCTCGTCGTAGCGGCGGAGCCCGCCCGGGCCGGTCGAGGACGGGGCGAGCAGGCCGATCTCGTCGTAGTAGCGCAAGGTGCGTGAGGTCAGCCCTGTTACGTGCATGACTTCACGGATCGTCCACTCGGGGTTCTTCTCCATAACCACCGTTGTACCGGTTGACGCGACGTCAAGCGCAAGACCGTAACGAGATCGCGGCCGTTCGCACACCAGGTTCCCAATGGTCCCCGCTGCGCACGGATTTGAAAAGGGGTGGGCGGGCAAACCACGCGGTGCCTAACGTCGGGGGATGGACAACAGGCACGGAACGGTATTTCACCTCAACGAAGCGGATCCGCAGAAACACGCGAGCGTGTTGCGCAATATCCGCCACCTCATCAAGGAACTCGACGACGACTCGGCGGTGGAGCTCGTGACCCACGGCCCGGGAATCGCCGCGGTGAAAACGGGGGCGGAGGCGGCCGGGGACATCGAGGACGCCATCGAGCGGGGAGTGATCATCGCGGCGTGTGAGAACACCATGGCCGCGCAGTCGCTCACCCACGCCGACCTCATCACCGGAGTGCGAACGGTGCCGGCGGGCATCGCCGAAATCGTGCGCAAGCAGCGGGAGGGCTGGTCGTATGCCAAGCCGTGAGCACTTGACGGAGTTCGCCGCGCCACCGTTCAACTCCCTCAGCGATGTGCGGGGCGACCCGCTCAATGCGGACCTGCGGATCCTGTTCGCGGGAAACCAATACATGGTGCTGCCCGAACTCATGGGAGCGTTCGACGGCGAGGGCCCCCGCAGCGTGTTCTACGAAACGCTGCCGCCGGGAATCCTCATCCAACAATTCCGCGCCGGTGGGATCCGGATCGGCAGCCTGGAACTGCGGTTCACTCCCGACGTGCTCGCCGCTAGCCCAGCCGCCCTGGGCGAACTGCACGAGGAGGGGCTCCTCGGCGAACCGCTGACCTATGCGAGTAACGATCTCGCCGTGCTCGTCGCCGGCGGAAACCCGAAGGGCATCGGCGGGTTGAGTGATCTCGGTGCGCCCGGGATCCGGGTAGCGCTGCCGGATCCGCAGACCGAGGGGATCGGCGAGCTCGCGCTCGCGGCCCTCGAGGCCGCCGGGGGCACGGCGTTGCGGGAGGAGGTGTGTGGGGCCAAGCGGGACTCCGGGGAAACCGTGCTCACGAGCATCCACCACCGGCAAAGCCCCGCGTGGATCGCCCAGGGCTGGGTGGACGCCGCGATCGTCTGGTCGACCGAGGCTGCGCATCTGCAGCGCGACGGCGCACACGTCCAAGACGTGTCGATCGACGCCGAACAAAACCAGCGCGGAGAGTACGCGGTGGCCGCCGTCACCGATGCGCCCCACGAAGAGGCGGCGAGGGAATTTCTGGAATTCTTCACGGGAGCGACGGCGGCACACATCTACGCTGAGTTCGGTTTCGACGTTCCCCGTTGAGGCGCGGGCGCACAGCGGTGCTATCGGCTCCCCCGGTACAAGGGTGGGCTTCGCTTCCGGGCCCACCTCCAACCACGTCGATGTGACCGCGACGCTCGACGCCCCGGGGAGAACATCACCGACGATTAGTCGCCGCGCTCCTGCTCCTCGCGGCGGGCCTGCTCCTTGCGTTGCGCTGCGATCCGCTGTTCTTCCTTACGCACCTGCTCGAAGGACCGCTGCTCCGCGACGAGCCACTCCGGCTTCTGCGCATTCAACGCATTGATCTCCTCACTCGTGAGCGGGTCGGTGATCCCGCCGCGGGCGAGCCCGGAGTTGGAGATCCGCAGCCGAGCAGCCACGACCTGCCGGGGGTGGGGGCCGTTTCGCCGAAGATCGGTGAGCCACTCCGGCGGGTTCTCCTGCCACGCATCGAGCTGGTCGCGGGAGATCGGACCGGCCCGGAACTCCTCAGGGGTCGCCCCGAGGTAGATGCCGAGCTTCTTCGCGGCCGTCGCGGGTTTCATCGTTTGCGGGGTACGTTTCGCCATGGGGTAAGCGTAGCCCGCTGCCGCACGCGAATCCGAAGGAGTGGGCAGCGTTACCCCCGCCGAACCGGGCCGGCGCGGTACGACCCTGCTATTGTTGAGGGGTTGGTCCGCCCGGTCTCGCCCCGGACCTTCGGCGTGCAGGTCACCTCAAATCCTGCCCAAACCGCCGCTTTCGCCCCACATGGGGCTTATGGCACCCCCGGTGAGACAGAACTCCCGATAGGCCAGTACACTGACTTCTCATTTCGCACGCCTCGGCGTGCCGCACGACCTTGCCCGCGCCCTCGACGAGCGCGGTATCACCGTACCTACTCCCATCCAGGCCGCGACGCTGCCCGACTCCCTCGCGGGCCGGGACGTCCTCGGCCGGGGCCGCACCGGCTCCGGAAAATCCTTCGCGTTCCTGCTCCCGCTCGTCACCCGCCTCTCCCAGAAGCGGGTCCGACCGCAGACGAAGAAGCCGCGCGCCCTCGTGCTCGCTCCCACCCGTGAACTCGCGACCCAGCTCCATGAATCGCTCACGGTGCTGGAAAAACCCGCCCGACTCACCTCGACCGTCATCTTCGGCGGGGTCGGCCAGAACCCGCAGGCCAGCGCGCTCGCCCGGGGCGTTGACGTCGTCATCGCCTGCCCGGGCCGGCTCCTGGACCTCATGGGCCAGGGCCTTTGCGACCTGTCCGCGGTGGAGATCACCGTCATCGACGAGGCCGACCACATGGCCGACATGGGCTTCCTGCCCGGCGTGCGCCGCATCTTGAGCGCCACTCCCAAGGGAGGGCAGCGGATGTTGTTCTCCGCAACCCTCGATGCTGGGGTGCGCACGCTGGTCACCCAGTTCCTGCACAAGCCCGTCACCCACGAGGCCGACTCGGCCCACTCGCCCGTGTCCGCGATGGACCACCACGTGCTGCGGATCGAGGCGAGCGCCCGCACGCAGGTCGTGGCCGAACTCGCCGCTGCCCCCGGCAACACCATCGTGTTCACGCGCACGAAATACGGTGCGAAGAAGCTCGCCAAGCAGCTCCTCGCCCTCGGCGTGCCCGCGGTGGAACTGCACGGTAACCTCAGCCAGAACGCCCGCACCCGGAACCTCGATGCCTTCCACTCCGGGCGGGTACGCACCCTCGTCGCAACCGACATCGCGGCCCGGGGGATCCACGTCGATGACGTCGGCCTCGTCGTGCACGCCGACCCGCCCAGCGAACACAAGGCGTACCTGCACCGCTCCGGGCGGACCGCCCGCGCCGGCGCATCCGGCACCGTCATCACCCTGGAACTGCCCGAACAGCGCGGGGACGTTCGCAGTCTGCTCCGGCAGGCGAAGATCCGACCGACGTTCACCAGCGCCGCCCCCGGCGCCCCGATCCTCGCCGAACTCGCCCCGGGCGAGCGCGAATTCCTCACGCCGGCCGAAGCCGCGCAGCGGGCAGGCGTCCAACCCAGGCAGCCGCAGCCCGCGGGCAAGTCTGGAGGCCAGTCCGGCCGCAACCGCGGGCCGAGGTCTCGCGGTAAGGGCGGGGCAGCGGGGCGAAACCGTGGCGAGCGCCCAGGTGGCTCGCGCCGTTCCCGCAACCGGGGCGCACAGCCCGCCCGGGCGGGCTCGGCTCCCCGGACCGCGGCGGACTTCTCCCGCAGCATCGGTTAGGGGCGGCGGGCCGGGATGAGGAAACGGCCCCACCCGGGCCGTCCTCATCCTCACCGCGAGCGGCCCCCACGCCAGCGCCGAGGAGCGCCCTCCGCAGAGCTGCTCCTGGCCGCCTGCATCGCGCACGCAGATTCCTGGCCGACCTCGCGTGGAGGCAGGCGGGATGCGCCCGCGCATTCTTCTTCTTCGAAACCCCTGATGGTAGGGCGCTGGCGACGGTCGTCCACGCCTTCGGGCTCCATTATTTTCGGTTGCAGAGCGCGGGCGAGGGGCTTTGAATTCGACGTCGATGACTCTCCGGCGTTCACTGATTTCCTCGTCCTCGCCGCCTCCTCTCCGCGGTGCGCGCCCACATTGATCACTAATCCGGTGATGTCACTTTCCACCCGCTAATACGCGGGTTGTTTCCTTATTCGTTGGGTTTCGCGGCCGGTGAATTCAGTGGGTGGGATATTCCCGCTAATTTTTTGCAAAGTGTCTCGAATTCTGGCAATCTGTCTCAAAGTCTGGCGAATCGACCAGGTGGATGAGTTTGATCGCCCAACCGCGAGCGCCAAGAGTGACTAGGACGCCACTCTTGGCGCAATGACGCGTCGGGGTTCAAAGAGGAGAACAATGAAAAAGTCAGTTTGGGGAGTAGCGACGTTTGCTGCTCTCGCGCTTAGCTTGAGTGCGTGCGGGGCTGATCCCGCTGCCACGGAACCCGAACCCGCGACCGAGGCAGAGGGCGAAGAGGCGCCAGAGATCGAGGGCGACGGCTCGGAAATCATCATCGGGGGGAGCCTGTGCCTCACCGGCATCCAGGCACCGCTGGATGAACCCATCATGCGCGGAGTCGAGCTCGCGATCGATGAGTTCAATGACAACGGCGGGGTGCTCGGTGAAGAGGTCAAGTTCGTCAACCTCGATGGCAAGAGCGACCCGGTCACCGTCGGCAACAACGGTGAACAGCTCGTGGACATGGGTGCCGACGCGATCATTACTCCCGCCGACTTCGACTTCGGTGGCCCGGCCGCGCGCGCCGCCCAGTCCGCGGGCATCGTCGGCATCTCCCCGGGTGCGTCCTCGCCGCTGTTCGGCTCCGAGACCCTCGGTGACAAGCAGTTCACCATCGCGATGTGGAACACCACGATGGGCGCGGCGGCAGCCGAACACGCCTACGAGAAGGGGTACGAGAACGCTTACGTCGTCACCGATACCTTCATCGACTACACCAAGTCCTTGAGTGAATACTTCATCGAGACGTGGGAACACCTCGGCGGTGAGGTCGTTGCGGAAGACACCTACACCCAGGGCGATCAGAACTTCTCCGCCCAGCTCCAGCGCCTCCAGGCGGTTGCCGACGACGTCGACGTCATCTTCGTGTCCTCCTACATGCCTGACCTCGGGCTGATCATCCGCGACATCCGTGCCGCGGGGATCGACACCCCGATCTACGGCGGGGACTCCTACGACGACCCCGAACTCTGGAGCGTGCTCGGTGCCGACTACGGCAACGACGTCACCTACTCCACCCACGCCTTCCTCAGCGAAGAAGCAAATCCGCTCGTGCCCGACTTCATGCAGCTGTACGAGGACGAGCACGGCGAGGAACCCGACACCGCCCTCGTGGCGATCGGATACGACACCGCACGCGCGGTGCTGCTCGCCATGGAGGAGGCCGGCACCACCGATGGTGACGCGGTCGCCAAGGCAATGACGGAGATCGAGTACGAACTCCTCACCGGGAACCTGCAGTGGTCGAGTGCCGAGGATGGGCACGACCCGCAGAAGGAAGCCGCCCTCGTGACCCTCGACGGCGGGGAGATCCAGTTCAACGAATGGCTCAAGCCGGAATGGGCACCCGCCCCATGACGGCAAGCCCCGTGAGTGAAAGGCTCACCGCGAGCGACGTCGTCATGGACTTCGTTGGCCTGCGGGCACTCGATCAGGTGAGCCTTTCACTCGGCAAAGACGAGATCGTTGGCCTCATCGGCCCGAACGGCTCGGGCAAAACCACCCTGGTGAACGTGCTCTCCGGGGCACTGAAACCCACGTCGGGATCCGTGCGGATCGACGGCGCCGATGTGACGGGGTTCGCGCCCCGCCGCATCGCCCGCGCCGGCCTCGTACGCACCTTCCAAACGGTGCGGCTGTTCGGCACGATGACGGTCTTCGAAAACGTGCAGCTCGGGGCGCTGGGGGCGGGGCTGCGCCGGTCGAAAGCATCCGAGATCGCCACCGATCTCATCACCGCCTTCGAGATCGACCACCTGCGTGACGTCACCGCCGATGCCCTCTCCTACGGGCAGAAGCGGATCCTGGAGATCCTGCGGGCGCTCGCCACGAAATGCGAATACCTCCTCCTCGACGAGCCCGCGGCCGGATTGAATGAGGAGGAAAGTGAGCACCTGCTCAGTCAACTTTCGGAAATTCCCGCGAAATTCGACTGCGGCCTGCTGATCATCGACCACGACATGAACCTCATCATGCGGCTGTGCGAGCGCCTGCACGTGCTCAACCAGGGCAAGACGATCTCCGAGGGCGATCCCGAGCATGTGCGCTCCGACCCCACGGTCGTCGAAGCCTATCTGGGGAGCCAAGCCTCCGCCGGCGTGGTCCCCACCGAGCCCACGGAGAACGACGAATGAGCCTGCTCGAAGTAGCAAAACTGCGGGCCCGCTACGGCGCGATCACCGCATTGAAAGGGATCGACCTGCGGGTGGAGGAGGGGGAGCTCGTTGCCCTGGTAGGTTCCAACGGGGCAGGGAAGACGACGACCCTCGCCGCGATTGCCGGATCCCACCGGGCGAGCGGGGGAACCATCCACCTCGACGGCAAACCGATCCACAACAAACCCAGCCCGGAGATCTCCCGGCGCGGCATCGCCCTTGTGCCCGAGGATCGCGGAGTGTTCCCGAGCCTCACCGTCGATGAGAACCTCCAACTCGGCTCCTACTTCCACACCGACAAGAAGCTCGTGTCGGAGCAACTAGAGCGCATCTTCGAACGCTTCCCGGTGCTCATGCAGCGCGCCCATCAGGGCGCCGGCACCCTCTCCGGGGGCGAACAACAACAGCTCGCGATCGCCCGGGCGATGCTCACCCGCCCGCGCCTGCTGATGTTGGACGAACCCTCGCTCGGACTTTCCCCCACGCTCGTGGACCGGATGTTCGACATCATCGGGGAACTGCACGCCGAGGGAGTGACGATCCTGCTGGTGGAGCAGAACGTCACCCGTGCGCTGGAGATCGCCGACCGCGCCTACCTGCTCACCACGGGTGAACTCACCGCGCACGGCACCCCCGAGCAGATCAGATCCTCGATCGATATCAAGGCCGCCTACTTGGGCGGGATTTAGGCCGGGCGAATGGACGCTTTGTCATGAATGAATTCCTCCAGTTCGTTATCAACGCCGCGAGCCTGGGGAGCCTGTACGCACTGTTCGCGCTCGGGCTCATCATGGTGTTCGGCATCCTGAAACTCGTGAACTTCGCCTATGGCGAGCTCATCATGGTCGCCGGGTACACGTGGTACCTGCTGCAAGGAACCTTCCTCCCGCTCGTCTTCCTCCTCATCTCCGCCGTCGTCGTCGCGGGGTTGGCGAGCGTGGCCACGGAACGGGTCGCGTTCCGGCCCGTGCGTTCCAACTCGATGAACGCGATGCTCATCACCTCGTTCGCGGTGAGCACGCTGCTGCAGAACGCCGCGCTCGTGTTCGTCTCCCCGCGGGCCCGGGCCGTCGACGTGCCCACGTGGTTCCACAAAACGATCAACCTCGGGGGAGTGCAGATCGGGGTGTCCAACCTCCTGATCATCGGAGTCTCCACCCTCACCCTCGTGACCTTGATGCTCATCATGCAACGCACCCGGCTGGGGATCACCCTGCGGGCCGCCGCGGACGACTTCCGCATGCTGCAACTGCTTGGCGTGCGCGCCAACCAGGTGATCGCCACCGCGTTCCTCATCAGCGGGGCGCTGGCCGGGGTCGCCGGGTTCCTGTGGATCAGCCGGATCGGCTCCGTCTCACCGACCGTGGGGATGGCGCCGCTGCTCATCGCCCTCATCGCGATCGTCGTCGGCGGGATGAACAGCCTCAACGGCGCCATCGTCGGTGGGTTCTTCATGGGTGCGCTCACCATCGCGCTGCAACTGCTCCTGCCTCAGGATCTGCTCGCCTTCCGCGACGCGGTGATCTTCGCCGTCGTCATCCTCGTGCTGGTGGTCCGGCCGCAAGGGTTCGTCAAGGGGCGTTTCGCCACTGAAAGGATCGGTTAATGCAGGTGGCTCCCAAGGCTCAGTTGCGGGCCAAGTTCCTCCCGGTACTCATCACCCTGGGGATCTTCCTCGTCGTCGCCCTCATCTCCACGATGACGAACTCCCCCCTCATCGACCGGATCACCACGGTGATGTTCATCAACGTCATCATGGTGCTCGGGCTGCAGATCTTCATGGGCAACTCCGGGCTCCTGTCCTTCGCGCACGTGGGGTTCATGGGCATCGGCGCGTACACCTCGGCGCTGTTCTCGCTCCCACCGGAGCAGAAACTCATGTCCCTGCCCAGCCTGTACGAACCGCTGCAGGGCCTGCACATGGGGTTCCTGCCCGCGGTGTTCGCCGGCGCGCTCGTCACCGCGATCTTCGCCGCGATCGTCGGATTCCCGCTCATGCGACTATCGGACACCGCCGCCGCGATCGCCTCCTTCGCGCTGCTCGTGATCGTGCACGTCGTGCTGTCGCAGTGGACGGCGATGACGAACGGCCCGCGCACACTGTTCGGACTGCTCAAGTACACCGACATGTGGACAGCGGCCTCGTGGGCGTTCATCATCATCGTCGTCGCGTTCCTGTTCAAAGAATCCACGCTCGGGATGAAGCTGCGCGCCTCCCGGGACAACATGCACGCCGCGGACGCCATTGGAATCAACGTCATTCAGGCCCGCTGGCTCGCATTCACCATTTCGGCGTTCATCTGCGGGATGTCCGGCGCGCTGTGGGCCCACTTCATCACCTCCTTCCAACCGGACGCGTTCTACATGTCGATGACCTTCATCGTGCTCACGATGCTCATCGTCGGTGGGCCCCAAACCGTGTCCGGCACCGCGATCGGAGTGCTCATCATTACGATCGCCACCGAGAGCCTGCGCCAGGTGGAAAACACCCTCGGCGTGAGTTCCTGGTTCCCCTTCGATACCGTGGGGATGACGGAAATTCTGTTAGCCATCGTGCTGATATTCATGCTCGCGTTCAAACCTGGCGGCCTGGTTGAAACGGACGAGCTCGGTTCCGGCCGCAAGAAGCTGTCCAAAAATGGTAACGGCAACGGCGCATCTGCAAGAAAGGCTTGATAACCATGGAAACCTTCCATTTCGACGTCGCCCCGGATATCGATCCGGCGAAACTCGTCTACACGTTCGGAGGAGTCGAGGCCCAGGCGCAGATCAAACCCGGAACGGTCGTGTCGACCTCGACCCTCGACTGCTTCGCAGGGAAGATCACCAAGGGCGGGGTCAAACCTTCGGAGATGCTCGACCCGCGCTACCTCAACCCCCAAACCGGCCCGTTCTACGTGGAAGGGGCGGAACCGGGGGACACCCTCGCCGTTCACTTCATCAGCATCGAACCGCGTTTCGACTGGGGCGTGAGCACGAGCGTGGAGTACTTCGGTTCGCTCACGAGTACGCCGACGACGGCGATGCTCGCCCCGCCGCTGCCGGAGGACACCTGGTTCTACCAGTTCGATCTGGAAAACCGGCAGGTGATCTACCAGGCGAACCAATCCGATCTGAGCCTGCCGCTGCCGCTGGACCCGATGCACGGAACCGTCGGCGTTGCCCCGGCGCTGGGCGAGGTTCGCTCCGCCCTCGCCCCGGGGAACTTCGGTGGGAACATGGACACCCCCGAACTACGCCCCCACACCACGAGCTACTTCGGGGTCAACGTGCCCGGCGCCCTGTTCTCCCTCGGGGATGGGCACGCGCGCCAGGGTGAGGGCGAGACCTGCGGGGTCGCGGTCGAGTGCGCGATGGACTCGGTGTTCATCGTCGAACTCATCAAGGGCGGTGCGCCCGCCTGGCCCCGCATCGAGACCGACGAGTACCTCATCACCACCGGTTCGGTGAAGCCGCTCGAAGATGCGTTCCGGATCGCCAACGTGGAAATGGTCAACTGGGTGGCGGAACTGCTGGAGATCGGCACGATGGATGCCTACCAGCTCGTCTCCCAGATCAACCTCAGCCCCGTCGCGAACGTCGTCGACACCGTGTACACGATGGCGTGCAAGGTTCCCAAGAAACTCCTCGGGGAGACCGCCGCGAAGGCCTTCGGTG
>JAJYRV010000145.1 GCA_021793935.1 Actinomycetes bacterium
GAACACGACCGATGCGACAGCGGCGAGCATTCCCAACCCGAGCCCGACCGAGGCCGCAAGGTCGGTGAACACCGCCACGATGATCGTCACGCCGAACCCCTGCGCCGCCGCGATGAGCGCGGGAACCTTCATCGATCGGAACGTCAGCGCGGTCGCGGACCGCGTGCTCGTGCGTGCGCCCGCAGCGACGGCGGGGTAGACCCCGAGCAGCCACAACCCACCGGCCCAGAGCGCGACCATCGCAAAGAACGCGAGCCAGGTGAAGCCCACCCCACCGGGGTCGGAAAGCGCCACGGGATCGGCGATGACGTCGGCGAGGGTCTCGCGCTCGCCATCGGGATAGTGCGGAATCTCTTGGGTTGCCTCATCAAGGCCATCGGCGAGCTCCCCGGTTCCGCCGGCAAGTTCGTCCGCCCCGCCGGCGAGCTCTTCAGTTCCGGAACTGAGCTCGTGCGCGCCGCCGGCGAGCGCGCCGGCTCCGGCAGACAACTCATTCGTTCCCGCGGCGAGTTCGTCCGCCCCCTGCGCGAGGCCCCGGGTGCCGGAGGCGAGTTCGCTCGCCCCGCCGGCGAGTTCATCTGCCCCACCGGCAGCGGCGCCGCTGGCCGAGGCGATCTGCTTGGTGCCCCGGTCGAGTTCCACCGCGCCGGAGTGCAGTTCCCCGACTCCGCTGTCCAGTTCGCTCGCCCCGCCGGAAAGCCCGGCGAGCCCCTCGGCTAGTTCGGCGTTGCCTTGCGCCAGGTCGCGCGCGCCGCCGCTGAGTTCGCCCGACGCGTCGTGGGCCTGTTCCAGACCGGCGGCGAGTTCGTTCGCGCCGCCGGCGAGCTCGTCGATCCCGGTGAACAGTTGCTGGATCTCCCCGAGACCTCCCTCATCGCCGGTGAAGTCCTCCATGGAGTCGGCGAGGGCGTGCAACTGCTCGGAGGCGTCCTGAAGGAACTGCTCGAGATCTTCTGAGTTGCCGACGTGCTCTTGGAGCGCCGCACATGCCTCCCCCTCGGGATCGGCCGCGCAGACCGCGTCGATGATCTCCTGTACCGTTCCGCTCGCCCCGCCGAGACGGTCGGCGAAGTCCCGGACCTCGCCGGCCCCCGCCACGATGCCTTCCTCTATTTGATCCAGGTGTTCGGGCACGACGTCGACGGCGTCATTGAGCTCGTTGAGCCCGCCGGCGAGCTCGTGTGCTCCCCCGGAGAGCTCCCCCAGCCCCGCGGAGAACTCCTCCACTCCCCCGGCGAGTTCCTGGGACCCGCCGGCGAGTTCGGAGGCACCTGCGGAAAGCGCGCTCGCCCCGGTGCTCAGTTCTTTCGTGCCTGTTCGAAGCCCGCTCACCCCGCTCGCGAGCTCACTGGTTCCCCCTGAAAGCTCCCGGCTGCCCGACGCCAATTGGTTGAGCCCACCGGCGAGTTCTGAGGCGCCGGCGGACAGTTCGCCGGTCCCACCCGCGAGCTCGTGGGCGCCGCCTGCGAGCTCAGTTGCCCCGCCGGCGAGTTCACCGGTTCCCGCCGCGAGTTCTTCCACCCCATCGGAGAGCTGTTCGCTTCCTCCGGCAAGTTCTCCGGCACCGCCCGCGAGGTCACGCGCGCCCTGGGCGAGCGACTGCGCCCCCTGCGCGGCATCCCCCAGTTCCTCACCGAGAGTGTTGAACCCGACGAAAATATTTTCCAGGTACGAGCCGGTGAGGTCGTTACCGACCGAACCCATGGCCGCGCGAACGATCGTGTGCGTGACCGTATCGTCGACGAGCCGGGCCCGCGGCGAGGTCGTCACCTCGATGAGGGCTTGCCGCGGATCGGCGTCCTCCTCAGCCGTCGAGGTCGCTGCGGCGGAGAACTCCGGCGGGATCGTGACGACCGCGCCGTATTCACCCGAATCCAGCCCCTGGCGAGCGAGCTCCTCGTTCGTCATCACCCAGTCGTAATTCTCCACGTCGCCCTCGGCCAGGCCCTTGCCTTCGGCGAGCGCGGCGGCGAGCTGGCGGCCCAACGGCACGGTCTGCCCTTCGAGTTCGACCGGTTCGTCCTGATTGACGACGGCGGCAACCACGTCGTCGGCGTGGCGCCCGGGGTGGGCGAGGGTCGTGGTGAAGGCCGCCGCGACGAGGAGGGGCACGACGAGCGCGATGAGGAGAACCAGGATCCGGCGGGGCCGGTGCAGGGAAGTGGTCGGAGTCATACGAGTACACCTGCCAATGCGGTCTGTTGCACGATCTGCTCCGCGCGCCCGGTCACGGTTCCCACGATGACCGTGGGAACGTGTGCGTTCTCCAGCACGCGTTGCAGGCTCGCGGCGCCGGCGGCGCCCAGGTCGTCGGCGCCGTCGAGGATGAGGGTTTCGGGTTCTTCGGCGAGTACCGCCTCGAGGACCGAGAACCGGCCCGGGCGGGGTTCGTCGTCAACAATATGCACGTACGCCACCCTCCTGCGGACAGCGCTCGCGCGTTCGGGCACGACGAAGCCACTGGTCTTCAGTCGTCCGCTGCCGGGCGCGCGGCGCCCGGCGACGGTGAGGAGCAGTTCGGTGAGTTGCTCGGGTGATTCCGCGGTGATCGCCGTGGTCTGGCCGCGGGGGATAGCGAGGTCGACCCCGGTGAACACGCCCGGCGCGCTCGAGGCGAGATCCTCGGCGACGACGGCATCGGTGTTGTCCGGTGAGGGCCAGTCGGCGAGGGCGAGCTCGTGGGCGATGCCTTCCCCTTCCACATCGAACGAGGGCATGCGCCGATCGAGCCAGGCGGGGATCCACCACGCCTTCTCCCCCAGGAGCGCGAGGACCGCGGGCACGAGGGTCATCCGCACGAGGAACGCGTCGACGAACACCCCGACGGCGAGCCCGAGCGCGATGGGTTTGATGTTCGCATCCCCTTCGGGAACGAAGGCGACGAACACGGCGACCATGATGACCGCGGCAGCGGTGACGACCTTCGCCGCGCCGACGAACCCGGTCTCGATCGACTCCCGCGCTTTGCCGGAGTGGACGTAGTCCTCGCGCATGCGGGTGACGAGGAAGACCTGATAGTCCATCGCGAGCCCGAACAGCACGCCCATCACGACGATGGGCATGAAACTCAACACCGGTCCGAGTCGGGCGACCCCGAGGGCACCGGCGAGGACGCCGTCCTCGAACACGAGCGCAACGGCCCCGAACGCGGCGGCGACCGACAGCAGGTAACCCACCGTCGCTTTGATCGGCACCGCGATCGACCGGAACACCATCGTCAGCAGTACCAGGGAGAGCCCGGCCACGACGATCCCGAACGGCAACAGCGCGGCACCGAGTTTTTCCGAGACGTCGATGCCGATCGCGGTGAAGCCCGTGACGGAGAGGTCGAAGTTGTATTCTGCTTCGATCCGATCGTGCATCGCGCGCAGTTCGTGCACGAGCTCCTTGGTCTCCTGCGAATCCGGTGCGCCTTCGGGGATGACTTGGATGATGCCGGTGTCAGCGGACGGGTTCGGGGTGGCCATGAGCACCTCGTCCACGCCCTCGAGCGCCTCGATCTCGCTCGAGAGATCGTCCATGAGCCCGAGCGGGTCGGTGCTGGTGAGGATCGAGCCGGTGACGATGAGCGGGCCGTTGAATCCCTCTCCGAAATGCTCTTCGACGAGTTCGTAGGTCACCCGGGCGGGGTCCTCCTCCGGCAGGGAGGCCGCATCGGGCAGGGCGAGCCTGAGGTGCAGGGCCGGCGCGGCGACAGCGATCACACCGGCGAGGACGACGACGATCGTCACCACCGGCCAGCGGGTCGCCGCCCGCACCCAACCGCGGAAGAACCGGTCGGAACGGCCGGAGGCGCCCCCGGCCGTGTCGTCTTTCGCGCGGGGGCTGCGGCGGGATGTGCGCGGGGCCTTGCGGAGCCGCTCGCCCGCGGAGGCGAGCAGCGCAGGGATGAGGGTGAGCGAGACGAACACCGCCACCCCGACAGCAGCCGCAGCGGCCACGCCCATCGTGGTGAGGAAGGGGATGCCCGCAACGCCCAGCCCGAGGAGAGCGATCATCACGGTGAGCCCGGCGAAGACCACCGCCGAGCCCGCGGTCGCGAGCGCGCGGCCGATCGACTCCTGCACCTCCATGCCGTGGCGAAGCTGGTCCTGGTGGCGGGCGACGATGAACAGCGCATAGTCGATCCCCACGGCCAGCCCGAGCATGAGCGCGAGCATCGGCGTGGTCGAGTTGATCGGCGCGAGGGCCGCAACGATGAAGATGAGCAGGGTCGAAACGCCCACCCCGATGAGCGCGTTGAGCAGCGGCATCCCGGCGGCGATGAGGCTCCCGAGCGTCAGCACGAGCACGACGAGGGCGATCACCACCCCGAGCGCCTCGGTCACCGAGAGCTCCGGTAGGGCGTTTCCGAACAGCTCTCCGCCGTAGGAGGCGTGTGACCCCTCGGGCAGCGCCCCAGCGAGGTCATCCGTGATCGCCCGGATCTCGTCCATCGCGGAATCGGGAACCTCGGTGAGCCCCTCATCCATCTGAACCTGGATGAGCGCCGCCTGCTCGCCCTCGGAGACCATTCCGCTCGCGAGTTCGGTGTCGTAGGGAGAAAGGGTCTGCATCACGTGGTCGGCATCGGCGAGCTGCTCGACCGCCGCCTCCACGGCGGTCTCGAACTGCGGATCGTGCACCGTCTGCCCCTCGGGGGCGAGGGCGAGGATCTGTGCTGACGCGCCGGAGATCTCCGGGAAGGTCGCGCCCAAAGTGTCGAGCGCGTCCTGCGATTCTGTACCCGGGATGGATACGCCGTCGTCGAGTTCGCCGCCGGTGAGAAACGTGACGCCGCCAAGCAGCGCCAGGAGGGCCAACCACGCGGCGAAAACCCATCGCCGCTGCTGGGCGGCCCAGCGGCCGAGGGAGTAGAGGGAAGAAGACACGGGCGAGGAGCTTTCGGTTCGACACCAGTTCGATACAGTTCTGTATCCGATACATGAGTGTATGCTCAGCCCTGGAGGATGACAATACGCGCCGACCTTCCGCGGCGGTGCCCTTGAGCACACCAACCACACCAGTTGTACTTTGGAGCGGAGATGACCAACTCCCACCCGGCGACGAGCCGGAAACGGCAACAGACCCGCGAGCGGCTCATGGACGCGGCCTATGAACTGTTCGCCGACGAGGGCGTCCACGCGACCTCGATCGAGGCGATTGCCGAGGCGGCCGGTTTCACGCGGGGCGCGTTCTACTCCAACTTCGAATCCAAGAATGAACTGTTCTTCGCTCTCGCCGACCGCGAGTGGTCGATCCGCTTGGAGATCGTGCGCACCGTGATCGAGGAATTCACCGACTTCGAAGCGAGCGGGACATTGGAGCAGCAGGTCTCTGCTCTCCTCGTGCGGATCTTCACCGCCCTTCCCGATGATCGGCGCTGGGAGCTGATCTCCCGAGAGTTCGAGCTGCTCGCCCTGCGCGATCCCGACATCGCGCCCCAATACCTCGCCCATAAGCAGGAGTTCCAGGCCCAGCTCGCCGACGTCCTCATGACCGCCGCGCGCACGTTCTCGGTGGAGTTCACCCTCGCGCCCAGCGATGCCACGACCTTCCTCACCCTCATGCACGAGCACGCCATCCAGGACGCCATGCTCTCGCACACCGACGATGTTCAAGGGGCCACTCGGGACGAGATGCTCCGGATCCTGCCCACGCTAGTCAGCCACTTCACGCGCCGCGCCGCGCCCGGCGGGTAGGCGAAGAGGTCACAAAGTCACTACAACATTCCGGTCTCGGGCGGAACCCGTGTGCCGGTGCTGCTTCGCCACTGTAGAGTGCGTACCCAAGTCTCTGCCGACGTCGAAAGGTACTGGAAACCTAGCACAGCTAGC
>JAJYRV010000146.1 GCA_021793935.1 Actinomycetes bacterium
CGTCGGAATGCTCCTCATCGTCGTCGTCGCGATCACGATGCTTTTCGACCTCATCTCAGGCTCGATACGCCGCCGCATCATGGAAGGAGCACGGGTACGTGTCGTGGACAGGACCGAGTGATACGCCCGTATCCGCCCGCATCGCCTCCCTCGCCCCTTCCCTTCAACCGAGCGAAAAACGCGTCGTCGATACGATCTCTGCCGATCGGGCCGCGGCGGTGGAGTGCACGGCGCAGGAACTCGCCGACCTCGCCCGCGTGAGCCGCACCTCGGTCATCCGCACCGCGCAGACGCTCGGCTACGACGGCTACCCCCAACTGCGGGTGGCCCTCGCGCGGGAGGTCGCCCTCGTCTCTTCCGACCGCGGCGACACCGAGACGGACACCTCCGCCATCGGGGTGCTTCGGGAGTCGATCGACCGGTTCGGCCAGAACCTGCCCCGGGTGACGGCGGCGCTGACCGAGGAGACCGTCACCGATTTCGTGGGGGCCCTCGACGACGCCGATCGCCTCGTCGTTGTTGCCGGCGGGCTGTCGGCCCCGCTCGGGCTCGATGCCGCCATGCGCCTGAGCTCGGCGGGGCGGGCGGCGGAGTTCCTCCCCGACCCCCTCTCCCAGCACATCGCCGCCGCCGGGTTACAACCTGGCTCGGCGTGCCTCGTCCTGTCCGGATCCGGGGCGACCGAATCCAGCGTTGCTGCCGCAGCGGCCGCCCGCGCGGCGGGGGCGACCGTGCTCGCGATGACCTCCTTCGCCCGGGCCCCACTCGTTGCCAGCGCCGACCTGCCGTTGGTCATCCCGCCCGTCACCGACTCGTTCCCCGCAGAACTTCTTCGCAGTTCCCGCGCCACCCTTTCCCTCGTGCTCGAGGCGATCGTGGAACTGCTCGTCGCCCGGCGCGGGGACCGCGGGCAGGACGCCCGCGAGCGCGCGCTGAAGGTCGTTGAGAAACAGCTCAGCGAATAACGCCTCGATAACGCTGCCGCGGTTTTCCCACTCCCTAAGACGACTCGGAGATAAAAGGCGCGAATATGTAGTGTTTCAAAGGGCAGAATCGAGTAATTTTCTATAGGGTGCATCATGGTGCTATCCGCGCGAGCGTGCGCGCAGCCTTCGTACTACGAGCGGCGGAAGGAACAACGTGAGCGAGCCGCGTGATAACCACTTCGTCGTCAACGGGGTCTCCAAGGTCTTCGCCGGCTCCACCCGGGTGTTCGCCCTCGATAACGTCAACCTCGAGCTCGAGCGGGGGTCCTTCACCTGCCTCGTCGGTCCTTCCGGTTGCGGGAAGTCCACCCTGCTTCGCATCCTCGGGGAGTTGGAGACGGCGACCGCAGGCGACGTGCAGATCTCGGCCCCGAAGAGCCGGGCACCGCGCTCAGCGTTCGTGTTCCAGGAGCACGGGGTGTTTCCCTGGTTCGACGTCGCCGAGAACGTCGCCTTCGGCCAGCACATGGCCGGGGTGAAGAAGAAGGAGCGCGAGGAGACCGCCCGCTACTGGATCAACAAGGCGGGGCTGAGCGGTTTCGAGCACGCCTACCCCCACCAGCTTTCGGGCGGGATGCGTCAACGCATCGCGATCGCCCGCGCATTCGCCACCGGCTCTCCCGCCCTACTCATGGATGAGCCCCTGGGCGCACTCGATGCCCAGACCCGCCGCCTCATGCAAGAACAGCTCGTGGAGCTCTGGGAAGCGGAACGCAAAACGGTGGTGTTGGTGACCCACTCGATCGAGGAGGCGCTGTTGCTGGGCGACCGGGTCGTCGTCATGTCGGCGCGCCCAGGGCGGATCAAGGAGATCCTTGACGTGCCCTTCGGCCGGCCCCGCAGCGGGGATATCGAGGCGACGGCGGAATTCGGGGAGCTCAAACAGCGGATCTGGGAATCGCTACGCGACGAGGTCGAGACGTCGATGGAGCAGGCATGAAGAACACCGGCGAAACGCTCATCGACGCCCACCTGGAGACGGCCGTGGACCGCGAGTACCGGCGGGTCCAGTTCCTCAAGCGCCGCGATGTCCTGCTGTCCATCCTCACGCCCCTCCTGCTGCTCGCCGCGTGGGAGATCGCGGCGCGTTCCGGGGCGATCGATGCGCGGCTGTTCACCCCGCCCTCAGCGATCGGCACCCGAGCGTGGGAAATGATCGCCAGCGGCAGCCTGTGGGAGCACGTGCTCGGCACCCTCGGCCGGCTCCTGACCGGGCTCGCCGCCGGCGCCGTTGCCGGAATCATCGTCGGCCTGCTCATGGGGGTGTGGCGCCCCCTGCGCGCCGCCCTCGGACCCACCTTCACCGCCCTGTATGCGCTGCCGAAGATCGCGATCCTGCCGCTGCTGCTCCTCATCTTCGGGCTGACCGAAACGCCGAAGATCCTCTCCGTAGCGATCTCGGTGTTCTTCGTCGTGCAGATCAACACCCTCGCGGGCATCGTGCAGATCGATGAACGGATCACCGAGGCCGCCCGGGCATACAAGGCCACGGGGTTGAAGCTGTTCCGCTACGTTCTCCTGCCCGGGGCACTGCCGTCGGTGATGACCGGGCTGCGGGTGTCGGCGGGGATGAGCGTCATCGTCATCACGGCGGTGGAGTTCGTCGCCTCGAACAACGGGCTGGGCTACCTGATCTGGAACTCCTGGCAACTCTTCCAACCCGACACGATGTTCGTGGGCCTCATCGCCGTCTCCATCATCGGGGCGGGCATCACCGGCGCCGTCATCATCCTTGAACGCCTCCTCCTGCCGTGGCGTTACTCAACCATCCAGAAGAAGACCAAGAAGGAAAGACTCTCATGATCAACTCACGTTCTCGCCTCGCCGGGCTCGCGGGCGCCGCCTCCGCCCTCGCCCTCACCCTCGCCGCCTGCGGGGGCGGCACCACCGAAGACCAGGGGGACGGGGCATCAGCGGCCGACGGCGGCGGGGAGCTGCAGGACGTCACGGTCGGCATCGTTCAGCTCCCCATCTTCGCCCCGATCTATGTGGCCGAAGCGAAGGGCTACTTCGAGGACGAGGGCATCGACGTCAACCTCGAGAACGTGAAGTCGGGCCAGGACGCGATCCCGCTTGCCGCATCCGGGCAGATCGACGTCGTCGCCGCGGGTTTTGCCGCCGGCTTCTTCTCCGCGATCGACACCGGGCTCGAGGTGACGGTCGTGGGTTCCATGGGAGTGACCGGACCGGAGGACGAAGAACCCGCCTCGGCGCTCGTGGTCTCCAAGGAACTGCACGATTCCGGTGAGGTCACCGAGATCGCTGACCTCGAGGGCCGCAAGATCGGTGTGCTCGGCGGGGGCGGCGCCACCGGTGCGTTCTTCACCAGCCTCGCGCTGGAGGAAGCGGGCCTGGGCACCGGCGACGTGGAGTTCGTCAACCTCGCGAACGCGGACATGCCCGCGGGCCTGCAGACCGGCGGGATCGACGCCGCCTTCCTCTCCGCGCCGTTCTGGAACAACACGGTCGACGACGAGGTGGCGGTGAAACTCTGGCAAGCCGAGGAGGGCATCTCCGGCACCGGCGTGATCTACGGCGAACACTTCGCCGATTCCGACCTCGCCCAGCCCTTCTTCAACGCGATGGCCCGAGGAGCACAGGACCTCCAGGGCGAGGACCGCTACTCCGATGAGAACCTGGAGATCATCGGCGCCGCGACCGACCAGACCGCGGAGCAGGTGAGTTCGGTGCCGCTGTACCACTGGCACACGGACCTGCACCCGCTGCCCGAGCAGCTGCAGGGCATGGAACAGGTGTGGCTCGACTACGGCGCGCTGGAATACGGCGACCCCCTCGACCCGGCGACCTACGTGGATAGCTCCTTCGCGGATGCGGTCGAGTAGAACAAGTTCTACTCGCAGATCGTGGTGACGACGAGGGTCGTGTTCACCTTCACGGTACGGTCGTCGAAAAGTTCGCTCGCGTCGATGTAGTCGTACTCGTTAACCGCGATGCCGATGCCCGTGTACGACGAGGAGGTGAGGGAGCGGTCGAGCAGGCGATCGATGGACCGCGCGATCCCCGCCAGGTCATGCGGGCGCGTGAGCATCGCCCCGTACTTCGCCGAAGCGCACCCGGCGTCCAGGTGCGTGCGCACCGACTCGGGGTACTCATCTAGGGGCACCTGCCCGTAGGGGGTGAAAAGGTCCGCCCGGGCCTGCGAAGCGCTGGCTGCATGGGAATTGATTTCCAGCGCGGCTACTCCATCTTCGGAACGAAGGCTATTGATCTCGGTAACGAGGTCGCTCTCGTTGATCGTCTCGTTGATCGGCAGGACGCTCGTGTCGAGGTACGCCTCGCAGTGCTCCGAGATCGCTGGCGAGAGTTGCTCGCTGCGCAGCCCCGTGCAAGCGTAGGAGAACAGCTCGGTTGGCACAACGGTGCCGTCGTCTTGAAAATACGATTCCTGCCACTCCGGAATCAATGCGCCTAAACCCTCTGAATCTAAAAATGCGTCCTGCAATGCCTCGACGAGCGCCTCATCCTCCTCGAGGCCATCGCGTTCCCAAACGAAGTGCAGGTACTCGTGCGCGAGCAATTCCGGACGGCGGAAGTCGGTAATGGTTCCGTCCAAGTAAATCGCCTGCTCGTCGTGCTTGTAGCACCCACTGACGTCGTTCTCACAGTCAGTTTCGATGTCGTTGCTCGCATAGAGGTCCAGCAGCGGTACCTCCTCACGGATGAGCTCAGCGAGCTCCCCTGCGAGTGCAGGGTCCACTTCCGTTCCCTCGTCTTCCGAAGGTTCCGCGGTTTCCGGATCTGCCTCGGCACTATCCGGTTCTGGAACGGCGGTCGTTGCCGATGGTGATTCTTGCTCGGCAGGGCCGTCAACCAGATCTCCCCCCGAGCAGCTTCCGATGACGATCGCGGCAACAGTGGTTGCGATAGCGATGCCAGCCGTTCGTTGAGACACCATTTACGTAGTATAAGTACGGAAAGCTCGCGGCGTGGTTTTCCTGTCCCTCACCAGTGATCGCAGAGCAAAGTCAGTTACGCTGTTGGCCAGACCGGTTAAGAACCGAAGGCGGGCGCTGGTTCTGAAGCCTTCGCGTCTACCTCAGAGGATGGGTCGAATGAGCACTCGAAAGCATTTCACCGTGACAGTCAAGAAGTGGCGCAAGGGTTGGGAGGTCCACATTGACGGCGCCGGGGTCACACAAGCACGCCACCTGGCTGAAGTGAAAGAACGGGCCTCGGACTACATCTGGTCCTTGTTGGACGACGAAGCCACGTCAATCGATCTTTCCTTCGACTTTGCAAGCTGAGTGAAAAGGTCACCGCGGGGCGATCCAGGAGGGAAGCCGCCGACCCTCGAGGGGCCGGGCCGACCGTAAGTGATAACCCCGTTGCCACGGGCATTTCTGATTTATCATCCCAAAGCGCAGCGCGTGATGAGCCCTGCTTGGGGCCATTCGCCGAAGTGCACGGGGGAACTCCAATGAATCGCTCCGGTAGGCGTTGGTCGCCGAATTTTGGCCAATTGACCTCAAGCGACAAGAAGGCCGGGATTCAAAGGAAACTGAATCCCGGCCTTCTTTATTCAGCGCGTTCTCAGGTGACGTGAAGCACTACATGGCGCGTCGGCGACGCACGGCAAGAGCCGTACCGCCGGTCAACAACAAGAGCAGACCTGCTACGGCAACTCCAGTTGTTGAGACGCCAGTAACACTCAGCGACTCCTTCACATAGGTGTTCGTCACAGTGACTTCTTGGGTTTCACCTGCGGAGATCTCCAGGGTTTCTGAAGAGAACTCAGCACCAGTGAAGGTGTAGCCATCTAGATCAGGCACATCAATCTCATCGAAGGAGACC
>JAJYRV010000004.1 GCA_021793935.1 Actinomycetes bacterium
CGGCGTGGTGGCTCTGGCCGAGCACTCCGAGATCGTCGGCCTGGATCTGGTCACCTTCCAAGACCATCCCTACCAGCCCTCCTTCCTCGACTCATGGACCCTGCTGAGCTTCGTTGCGGGACGCACCGAACGGGTGAAGCTCGCCCCGAACGTCCTCAACCTTCCCCTGCGCAAACCAGGGGTGATCGCCCGGGCCGTCGCGAGTCTCGACCGGCTCTCGCGCGGCCGGGTGGAACTCGGGCTCGGCGCGGGCGCGTTCTGGGACGCCATCGTCGCGATGGGCGCCGAGCGGCTCACGCCGGGGGAATCGGTCACCGCACTGGGCGAAGCGATCGAGATCATCCGCGGGTTGTGGGATACCGGCAACCCGGCGCGTCTGGATATCCAGGGCGATCACCATGAGGTGTCCGGCGCGAAACGGGGCCCCGCGCCCGCGCATGACGTGGAGATCTGGTTGGGCGCCTACAAGCCGCGGATGCTGCGGATGGTCGGGCAGAAGGCGGACGGGTGGTTACCTTCGCTCGGGTATCTGAAGAGCGTTGAGGAGCTCGCCGCGAGCAACGCCCGGATCGACGACGCGGCCGCGGGCGCCGGACGGCAGCCGGGGGACATCCGCCGACTCCTGAACATCAATGGGCGCTTCACCGAGGCGGAGACCGACGGGCTTCTCACCGGCCCGCCAACGCAGTGGGCCGAACAGATCGCCGACCTCGCGTTAGGCTTCGGCATGAGCACCTTCATCTTAGGTTCCGACCACCCGGCGGAACTCGCCACGTTTGGTCAGGAAGTCGC
The DNA here is from genome assembly GCA_021793935.1 of Actinomycetes bacterium. Next base: position 793 of record JAJYRV010000004.1, read on the forward strand.
GCCGGCAGCGCGGGAGCTCGTCGCCTCGGAACGAGGGTGAGCCTCGACCACGGCCTTCCCCTCACGTTCGGGGTGAGGCTCGCCCCGACCGATCTCGCCGACCTCGCGACCCTTGCCCGGGCGGCGGAAGAGGCGGGCGCGGACATCCTCACCGTCGACCTCCCCGATTCCGACCCGTGGACGGCGATGAGTTGGCTCGCCGGAGCGACGAAAGCGGCGCGGCTCCTCGCGCGCATCGACGCCTGCGAAGAAAACCCCGCGGTGCTCGCGCGGGCGGCGGCGAGCCTCGACCTGCTCACCGCTGGCCGGCTCGAACTCCTCCTCACCGGCAGTGATCCCGCCGCGCTCAGAGACGCGCTCGGCCTCCTTCCGCGAATGTGGGAGGCGTCCGCCCCCGTGCACTTCTCGGGGGAACGCGTTCACCTTCGCGGCACCCCGGGCGGGCCCGCACCCGCGCACCGAATCCCGATCCACCTCCATTTCACCGGCACCAACACCGAGGAGATCGCCGGTCATGGCGACGGCGCCGTCCTCACCTCCGACACGCCGCCGCTGCTGGCCGCGCAGCGCGACATCGACGCGCAGACCGCGCGCGCGGGACGTGAACCTGGTGAAATTCGCCGGCTCCGGTTCCTCACCGGGGAGGACGCCCCCGCCGCCCTCGCCCTCGAGGCCGGCGTGGACACCCTCATCTGGACCGTTGGTGACCACCGGGACCTCGTCGGTTTCGCCCGCGCGAGCCGCGAGTGCCGGGAAGCGGTCGCCGCCGAACGCCGGGCCCGGGGGACCCCGGTCCGGCGGGTCGTGCCCGCGAAGGTTCGGCGTCTGCGCCGCGCGGGGATCGACTACGATTCCGTGCCCGCGGAGCTTGCGGAAACGGCTGTGGAACCGGGGGACCCGGGGTTCAGCGCCGTGCGCTCCACCTACATCCGCAGCGGCAATCCCGGACTCGTGCTGCGCCCGGCGTCCGCCGCCGAGGTCCAACGCGCGATCGCGTGGGCCGCCGAGCAAGACGTGCCGCTCTCGGTGCGCTCGGGCGGGCACGGGTTCTCCGGCCGCTCGACGAACAACGGCGGCGTCGTGATCGACCTCGCCCACCTGAGCGGGATCGAGGTGGGCGAGAACACCCGCGTACGGATCGGACCCGGCGCGCGTTGGGGTGAGGTCGCGGCAGCCCTCGCCCCCCACGGGCTCACCCTGAGTTCCGGTGACTCCGGCGGAGTAGGGGTGGGTGGGCTCGCCACCGCGGGCGGGATCGGGTTCCTCTCCCGCTCCCACGGACTGACGATCGATCGGATCACCTCGGTCACGCTCGTCCTCGCGAACGGCGAACTCATCACGGCGAGCGCGACGAAGAACCCCGAACTGTTCTTCGGAATGCGCGGGGCGGGCTTCAACTTCGGGGTGGTCGTGGAATTCGAATTCGATGCCGCGCAGGTCACGAACGTCGGCGCCGGCCAGTTCACCTTCGATATCAGCGCCGACCCGGCCCGGTTCCTCCACCGCTGGGGCGCGGCCGTGGCGGCCTCGCCGCGCGACGCGACGAGTTTCTTGACCATCGGCGCGGCCCGGGGAGGGCAGCTCATCGCCCACACGATGAACGTCGTCGACTCCGAGGACCCGGAAACGATCCTGGACCGCCTCCGGCCGCTGGCCGAGCCCGGCACGCTGCTGCAGCACAACGCGATGGTCGTTCCCTATCACGCGCTCGTCGCCGCCGGCCCCCGCGTGGGGCACCAGGGTGTTGGGCAGCCCACCGCTCGATCCGGGTTGCTCGAGACCCTCACCGAAGGATTCGCCGCCGCGGCAGCCGCCGTGCTGCGAAGCGGCCGGACCGGTTTCTTCCAGATCCGCGGACTTGGGGGCGCTACCGGGGATGTTGCCCCGGAGGCGACCGCGTTCGCCCACCGCAGCGCCCGGTTCTCGGTTCTCGCGATGGGAGCGCCCCGCAGCCTCGACCCCTATTGGGACGCGCTTCGCCCCCATTTCATCGGGCTGTACGTGAGCTTCGAAACCGGGCGCGGTGAGCGGGAACTGCGCGATGCGTTCCCGCCGGCGACCCTCAACCGGTTACGCGCGTTGAAGCGGCGGTACGACCCCACGAACACGTTCCGCGACAACTTCAATATCGACCCGGCAGGGTAGGGTCTACCCCGCGACGAGGTAGGGCGTACCGGGCAGGGAAATCCCGAGCCGGTCACCCACCCGATACGTGGTGGCCCGAGCGGAGTTCGATTCATCCACGGTGAGCTCCAGGTCCCCGACAATGAGTGTGTACCGGGTGAACGAACCGTTGTAGACGATGTTCGTGAGTTCACCGCTGATCTCGGAATTGTCATTGATGCGGATCCGTTCGGGACGGAGCAGCACGAGGCGCTCAACCTCCTCGGGAGCGGTGAGCGTGCGATCCTCACCGTCGATCTTCCCACGCAGCCCGCTCACCGGGAACGACACTCCGCCGGCCTCCAGTCGCAGCGCGCCCGCGCTTCCCCCGAGCCGTCCGCGCACGAGGTTCGCCTGGCCCACGAATGTGGAGACGAACTCATTGGCGGGGAAGTCGTACACCTTCTGCGGCGTGCCGATCTGCTGGGTGACGCCGTCCTTGAGCACGAGGATGCGATCGGAGATGCTCAGCGCTTCTTCCTGATCGTGGGTGACGAACAGGACCGTGATCCCCAGTTCGTCCTTGATCCTGCGGATCTCATCGCGCATGATCACCCGGAGGTTCGCGTCGAGGTTCGAGAGCGGCTCATCGAGCAGGAGCAGTTTCGGTTGCAGCACGAGGCATCGGGCGATGGCGACCCGCTGCTGCTGGCCACCGGAGAGCTCGGCGGGTTTGCGATCGCCGTAGCCCTCGAGGCGCACTTGCGCGAGAGCCTCCGCCACCCGCTTCGCGCGCTCGGCCCGGCTGATCCCACTGAGTCCGTAGGCGACGTTCTTCGCCACCGACATGTGCGGAAACAGCGCGTAACTCTGGAACACCATCCCCGTCGCCCGTTTCTCGGGCGGGAGGTGGTCGATAGTTTCGCCATCGAGGGTGATCGTGCCGGAGTCCTGGTGGTGAAACCCGCCGATCGTGCGCAGTAGCGTCGTCTTCCCACACCCGGATGGGCCGATGAAGGAGACGAGCTCGCCCTGGCGGACATCGATCGTCACGTCCGTGAGCGCCCGTACCTCCCCGTAGGATTTGGAAATGTTCTCGATCTGTAAGAATGCGTCTGACATATCAATGCGCCTTAGATTTTCACACCGAATCGACGCTCGATCACCTTGAGCAGGGCAAGGGAGGCGAGCACGATAGCGATTAGTACAAGGGAAACAGCGCTGGCCATTCCCACCTTTGCGGATTCTGCGAGCGTAAGGATGTACGTCGCTGCGAGTTCGGTGCCCGGCCCGACGAGGAAGATCACGGCGGATACCGAGACCATTGCGGTCATGAAGGCGTACACGAACCCTGCCACGAAACTCGGCGCCATGATCGGCACGATCACGCGGGCGAAGGTGCGATAAGGCCCCACCCCCAGGTCGGCGGAGGCTTCCTCCATCGACTCGTCGACCTGGTGCATCTTGGCGATCGCGGCCTGCATTCCCACACCGATCTTCCGGAAGGCCATATTGACGATGAGCAGGCCCACGGTGTTCGTCCAGAAGAACGGCGCCCCACCGAACATGATGAGATAACCGATCCCCATCGCCGTTCCCGGCACGGCGAGGCCGAACAGGGTGAGGAACTCCAGGCTCTTCTTCGCCGGGATGGGTTTGCGCACGAACAGGAAGCCTTGCAACATCCCCAGCGCTGCGGCGAGGATCGCTGCGACGAGAGAGACGATGATGGAGTTCGTCAGTGCCGTCGTGCTTGCCGTTCCGCCGAAGTTATCGAGGGTGAAGGAGTTGTTGACGCCCGGAATCTTCACGAACGCGCCGACGGCGACCATGCCGAACATGAGCAGCACGAAGGCACTGAATGCATAGGTCACGGTGGTGACGAGACCCCGCACCCAACCGGCGAGTTGGTTGTGCTCGGCACCGGAGTCGGTGTCGATGGAGGTGACATCACCCTTCATCACGTAGGTCTGCAGGATGAAGATGATCGCCCCGGGAATGATGAGGAAGACGGAGGCGACCGCCGCGAGTTCCAGGTTGAACTGTCCGACGACGAGCAGATACGTTTCGGAGGCGAGGAAGCGGGTGTTTCCACCAATGACGAGCGGATTAGAAAAGTCGGCGATCGCCATGACGAACACGAGCAGCGCCGACTTGGTGATCCCCACCTTGGAAAGGGGCAGGGTCACCCGCGTGAGCGTGCGCCACTGGCTCGCGCCCAAGTCCTGGGAGGCCGCCTCCAGCGTGGGGTTGAGCGAACGCATCGTCGTCTCGATGAGCATGTAGGCGACCGGGAAGTTTCCCAGCACCTGAGCGAGGACGACCCCTTTGAACCCGTAGATGCTGAGGTCGAGGTCAAAGGTGGAGTTCAGCCAGTTCGTTGCCAGCCCGCGGCGGCCGAACAGGATGATGAGTGCGAGCGAGAACACGAACGGGGGCGCAACCAGGGGGAGCAGGGCGATCCCGGAAACAAGCTTCGACCCGATGCCCTGGCCGCGGGTGACGTACAGCGAGACGAACACCCCGAGGGCCACGACGATGAGCGTGGACAGGAGCGCGGCCTTGATGCTGTTCCAGTAGGCACCGAGGTAGTAGCGATCAAAGAAGGCGGAGTAGTTCGCGAAGGTGAATCCGTCCCCGCCCACGCCCACCGAACGGACGAGCACGGCGAGGACGGGCAGGACGATGAAAACGAGGATGGCAACGCCCATGACGATCGTCGCGATCGCGAAACCCGGCTCTCGCCAAAAGCCCTTCCCCGCGCGGCGCCGAGGACCTTCACCAGCGGTGAGATCCTCGGCGGCGAGAGCAGTTCCTGCCTGAGCGCTCACTCTTCGATGGTCCCAAACGTGTCGCGCCAACGCTTCATGATCTCGTCTTGGTTCTCATCGGCCCAGACGGCGTCGTAATCGATGAGGCGATCCTCGAGGTCCTCGACCTCGGTGTTGCCCTCGAAGCCGGGCTTGGTCACGAGCGAACGTACCTGCGCGGCCGATTCCATCCCTTCATCGGAGCCGATGAAGTCGATGATCTTCTCCACCGCTTCGCGGTTGTTCGTGTCTTTGAACATCCACACGACGTCGAGGGAGTACCCCACGCCTTCTTCCGGGATGACGGCGTCCATGGGGTAGCCCTCCTCGATCCGGTCGAAGACGGCCTGGTCCCAGGTGATCCCGATCGCGTACTCACCCTGGCCCACGAGCTGGGCGGGCTGGGTGCCGGACTTGGTGTACTGCCCGACGTTCTCGTTGAGCTCCTCGAAGTATTCCCACCCTTCGTCTTCACCCATGATCTGCAGGATGGTCGAGATCATCAGGTAGGCGGTGCCGGAGGTGCCTGGGTCGGGCATGACGATTTCGCCCGCGTACTGCGGATCGGTGAGATCGGCCCAGGAGGTCGGGGTGTCCAGACCCTTGGCCTCGAGCACTTCGGTGTTCACCGCGATGAGGTCGTACCAGTAGGACCAGCCGTACCAGCGGCCTTCGGGGTCCTTGAAGTTGTCGGGGACATCCTCCCAGGTGGGGGAGTCGTAGGGCTCGAAGAAGTCCTCATCGACGCCGCGCAGCGCGTTGGATTCCAGCTGGCCCCACTGCATGTCCGCACCGAAGTTGGGTGCCTCGCTCTCAACGCGGGCCCACCCTTCGTTCGAGGACAGGCGCAGGAGGTTGATCTTCACGCCGGTGGCGGCTTCAGCGTCGGCCACGAGTTCTTTCATCTCGTCGACCTCGTTGTGCGTGTAGACGTCGACGACGTTGGAGCCTTCCTCGGAGTCGCCGCCGGAACACGCGGCAAGCCCGAGCGCTAAAGTGGTTGCCGCCGTCATCGCGGCAAAACTACGTAGTTTCACTACTTACCCTTCGAGATGAGTGGAAATGAATGGCGTTCTTTGACACGCCAGTAGTTAGGCACTGGGCGTCATGTGCGCGAACGCTGTGCGCATGGCGTATCTGCCCCGGGCGGGGCAATGGTGGTTGACTCAGCGAACTAGACCAGAGCGCTTTGCCAGCCCGAGAATCCCAGGTGGGGGGTTTCGTTCGCGGACAGCACGTGGCGCCGTCCCCCTGGATACACGTGGACCCGGGAAATGGCGGTGTACTCCGGTTCGAAGAACAACGGCTGGGAGTTGCCCAGTACCGAGGCGAGATAGGCGCTGATCACGCCGCCGTGGCAAACGATGGCCACCCGGTCCCCCTCACCGTGCGCGTCGATGACTCTGTCGACGGCGCTGACGACCCGGTGCTGAAAGGCCTCGAGATCGATGTGGTGCCCCGCGTACAGTCCCTGTTGCAGGTTGGCCCAGTACGCCTCGAACTCCTCCTGGATGTCCTCGGTGGGGATGTAGAAGGGCAACCCGTGATCGTACTCGACGAGGTCGGCATCGGTGTGAAGAGGCAACCCGAGTTTGCGGGCAAGGGGGCTCGCGGTCTCAACGGCGCGGGCCATCGTCGAGCTGTACAAGCTCGTGAACGTCGGGGCGTTCGGGCCGGTCAGATGATCGACGAGGTTCTGCGCTTGAGAGATGCCCTGCATCGTCAGTTGTGGATCTGCGGGACCTTCTCCCTCCCATCGCTCAGGCTGTGCATGGCGAATTAGGGCGATCTCCACGGTCTATACAACTCCAGAGGTTCAGGTTCTTCGTCAATGGCTGTCAAACAGCCAACCCGTTTACGCCTGTTATGTCAAAGGTGGGCAAATGGGTGGGAAACCATTTGCTCGAAGGTTTTGCCCGCCCCGTCGAATCCGGTGAATGGCGCGAGGACATAACGAATTCCCCACGCTGATTCATGGCGCGGAACCGCGTCGTAAGCCCCGGCGCCAGCGGGGATGCACGTGGGGAAAGTCACTTCCTCGCGCGGCTTTCCCCGCTGGGAAGGGGTCTATCGCTTCTCCTCAGCCCCGGCGGGCATCCGTACTCGGCCGGCGAGATGTGCTTATGCGAATGGGTTCTCGGTGAGGGTGTATTTCGTCTGCAGGTATTCGTGGATGCCCTCGGCACCGCCCTCGCGGCCGACCCCCGATTGCTTCCACCCGCCGAAGGGGGCTGCGGCGTTGGAGATCACGCCCATGTTCAGCCCCATCATTCCGGTTGCGAGCCGTTCGATCATCCGCTGACCGCGGGCGAGGTCCTCGGTATACACGTAGGAAACGAGGCCGTACTCGGTGTCGTTGGCGAGGCGGACGGCCTCGTCCTCCTCCTCGAACCGGGTGATCACCAGGACGGGGCCGAAGATCTCTTCGCGCAGGATCTCGCTGCCGGGTTGGACGTTGGCGACGACGGTGGGTTGGAAGAACGTTCCCGCCCCTTCGATCGCCTCCCCGCCGGTGCGCAGTTCCGCTCCGCGCCCGAGGGCGTCTTGAACGAGTTCGCTCGCTTTGGCCACGGCGCGGTCGTCGATGAGCGGTCCGATCGTTACCTCCGGTTCGGTGCCGCGGCCGATCTTCATCCCCGTCACCCGCTCGGTGACGCGGGCGGCGAATTCATCGGCGATGGAGGAGTGCACGATGAAGCGGTTCGCCGCGGTGCACGCCTGGCCGATGTTGCGGAACTTCGCCGCGAGCGCTCCCTCGACCGCCTTGTCCAGGTCGGCGTCGTCAAACACGACGAACGGGGCGTTCCCGCCGAGTTCCATCGAGGTGCGCAGCACGCCCCTGGCCGCCTGAGACATCAGCAGCTGACCCACCGGGGTGGAGCCGGTGAAGGAAAGCTTGCGGAGGCGGTCGTCGGCCATGATCGCCTCGGACACCTCTGCCGAGGCCTCGGTCGTGATGACGTTGACGACCCCCGGCGGGAGGCCGGCCTCCTCCAGAAGCTTCACCCACGCGAGCGTGGTCAGCGGGGTCTGCTGCGCGGGTTTGATGATGACGGTGCACCCGGCGGCGAGGGCAGGGGCGATCTTGCGCGTGGCCATCGCGAGCGGGAAGTTCCACGGGGTGATGAGGTAGGCCGGGCCCACCGGGTGTTGGGAGACGATCATCCGCCCGTTGCCCTCCGGGCTGGGCCCATAACGGCCTTGGATCCGTACCGCTTCTTCGGAGAACCAGCGCACGAAGGCGTTGCCGTAGGCGACCTCGCCCCGGGACTCGGCCAGCGGCTTGCCCATCTCCAGGGTCATCAGCAGCGCGAACTCCTCCGCACGCTCCTCGAGCGCCTCGAAAGCGCGGCGCAGGATGTCGCTTCGTTCCCGGGCGGGGGTAGCGGCCCATTCCTCGAACCTCGTGGCCGCCGCCTCCATCGCCGCCGCGGCGTCCTCGGCCGTGGCCGAGGCGATGGTCTTGAGGGAATCACCGGTCGCCGGATCGAGGACGGCCAGCATGCCGCCATCCGAGGCGGGCCGCCATTCGCCGTCGATGAAAAGAGTGGACGGAACGGACTCGAGTAGGTCGCGTTCACTTATTGCGCTCATGGGACCCCCTTGTACAGCGGCTGTTTCAGGAATCGTATACGAGTGCTGAGAGGTGTGCACCCCCACGCTACGCCCGGTGCCGTATAGTTCCCAGGGTCAGGCGTTTCGCGCCGGTGCTCGAAAAAGGGGCACGTAGCCGCCCGCGGGGCGAGCGAGACACATATGGTCTAGTCACCTTGTTCTCTTCAGGATTCCTTCTATGGCCACTGTTTCTGCTCACGTTGCTGCTACCCTCGCCCGGCACGTCGACCATGTCTACGGCGTGATGGGCAACGGCAACGCGTATTTTCTTGACGCACTCGAACGTGACACTGCTGCCACGTTTACCGCGATGCGCCACGAGGCGGGTGCCGTCGTCGCGGCAGATACCTACCATCGCGCCGGGGGCGGGCTCGCGGCGGCGACCGCGACGTACGGTGCGGGGTTCACCAACACCCTCACCGCGCTCGCCGAAGCGGTGCAGGCCCACTCGCCACTCATCCTCGTCGTCGGAGACGAACCCACCGAAGGGCCGCGCCCGTGGGACGTCGATCAAATCTCCCTCGCCGCCGGGGTCGGAGCACGCACCTACACGGTGGGCCGGGCGGACGCGGCGGCGACGACGATCATCGCCATCGAACACGCGCTGATGTACAAGGTTCCCACCGTGCTCGCGATCCCCTACGACGTCGCCCAGCGGGAGGTGGGTCCCGTGCCCGAACCGCCCAGGCTCCAACTTCCCCCGCCCCTGCGGCCCACACCCGGATTCGGGAACGCGGTGGTGGCCGACCTTGCCCGCAAGCTCGCCGGGGCCAAACGGCCGCTCCTGCTCGCGGGGCGAGGGGCGTGGCTCGCCGGGGCGGGCGAAGCGCTTGGTGACCTCGCGGAGATGACCGGCGCGCTCACGGCGAGCACCGCGCTCGGGCGCAGCATCTTCCCTCGGCCCGAATACGACCTCGGGGTCACGGGCGGTTTCGGTGCGAGCGGGGCGATGGAGCTGATCCGCGAAGCCGACGTGGCCGTGGTGTTCGGCGCCTCCCTCAACCAGTTCACGATGCGGTTCGGGGAGCTGTTCGCCCCGGGCGCGAAGGTCGTCCAGATCGACACCCGGCAGGCGGCGAGCCATCCCCACGTGAGCGGGTTCATCCGCGGGGATGCAAAGGTCGTGGCCGAGCTGCTCACTGGTGAACTCGCCGCGGCAGAAGCGCGGCCCTCGGGCTGGCGCGAGCGCGTCGACGTCGACCGGGCACGCCAGTACGACGCGGGGGAGGGGGTGTGCGCCGATGGGCGGCTGGATCCGCGCAGCGCGGCGGCTCGGCTCGCGGAACTCCTGCCGGAGGACCGGGTGGTCGTCTCCGACGGAGGGCACTTCATCGCGTGGGCGAACATGTATTGGCCCGTGCGCGCGCCGGACCGCATGGTCATGGTGGGAACGGCGTTCCAGGCGATCGGTCAGGGCTTCCCCTCCGTGCCGGGGGCCGCGCACGCGAAGCCGGACGCCACGGTCGTCCTCACCTCCGGAGACGGCGGCGGGCTGATGGCCTTGCCCGACCTCGAGGCGGCGGTGCGGGTGGCTGGCGGCCGGGGCGTCGCGGTGATCTGGAACGACGCCGCCTACGGCGCGGAGATCCACCTGTACGGGCTCAAGGGGCTCACCCGGGAACCGATGCTCATCCCGGAGGTGAACTTCGCCGGCCTCGTCGATTCCCTCGGGGGCCGGGGCGTGGTCGTCCGCCGGGTGGAGGATCTCGACGTCGTGGCGCAGTGGGCGCGGCAGCCGGTCGCCGAGCGCCCGTTCCTGCTGTTGGATCTCCGGGTCTCCCGGCAGGTGCGGGCCCCGTACCAGGACGAGGTCATCCGCATCAACGCCTGACGCGTCGGTCCGGGACCGCCCCAACCAGCGGTCCGGGGGTCGACCCGCGGCCACGCTCGACCTGCGGCTGCGCTCGACTCGCGGCTGCGCTCGAGAATTGCGTTATGCCGGTAAAAGTTGTGAACTGCCGGCCTAAGACAGTTCTCGATTCGGGGGCGGCGGTTGGCGCGGCGGCGGGCGCGGCGGGGGCGGCGGGTAGGACTCATTCGTGGGCGGTCATGAAGCCGGCGAAGAACCCGTTGAGCTCCTCGCGGGCGGTCAACGGCAGGATGTGCGCGACGTACTGGTCGGGGCGAACCACGATCACCGCGCCCTCCCGGGAAATTTCTCGGGAATCGAAAACGTCCGGCTCGGGAAGGGCGCAGTAGACCTTCTCCCAGTCGATGAGGTCGAACGGGCCGGTTTGGGGCAGGAATACCTTTGGAACGGACATGAGGTCCAGGTCCTGGAATGCCTGCTGGTAGACGACCTTGAGGTCGAACACGCGATCCACGTCGCCACCGGTAGGGGTGAACCGATGATAGAAGGATTGCGGGGAGTTCGCCCACGCCGCCCAACGCGCAAGTTCGGAATCCTCTCCGGCCGCAGGGGAGTCCGCGAAGACGTAGACGCGCCAGCGCCCATCGGCCCGGTGGTGGTGACCGAGGTGGACGGTGTTGCCCTCGCTCAGGAGGGTGACGAGTTCGGATTTGAAGCGTTTGCCCAACGGGAATCCCGCGGCGAGCGCCTGGTGAGCGTCCTCAGCGATCACGAGGGAGGGCTCGTATTGGGTCATGAAGCCCGAGGGGAACTCCGCTGTCGCGAGATAGTAGGTCGCCAGCTGTTTGGGGTCGTCGATCTCATCGGGTTTGCGGGCCATGAGGCTCGACCATTCCCGATCGAAATCGATGAGTTGTTGGGCCACGGGCTGGCGTTCGGCGGAATAGGTCGAGAGCAGCTCGCCGGTGGCCTGGCCGGTGAGCACTGAACCGAGTTTCCACCCGAGGTTGAAGGCATCCTGCATCGAGACGTTCATGCCCTGGCCCGCTTTCGCGGAGTGGGTGTGGCAGGCATCGCCGGTGAGGAAGACCCGGGGGTGACCCTCGTCGTCGTCAACGTCAACATCGTCAAATTTGTCGGTCACGCGGTGGCCCACCTCGTACACGCTGTGCCAGGCGACGTGCTTGACGTCGAGCGTGTAGGGACGCAGGATTTCGTTCGCCCTGGCGATGATCTCTTCGATGGGCGTCCCGCGCACCTGCGCGCTCGCCCCTTCGCCCACATCCCCGAGGTCGATGTACATCCGGGCAAGGTAGCCGCCCTCGCGCGGAATGTGCAGGATGTTGCCGGCCTCGGCGTTGATCGCGCACTTGACTCGCCAGTCGGGGAAGTCCGTGTTGACGAGCACATCCATCACGCCCCACGCGTGCATAGAGACCCCGCCAAGGTGTTGGCGCCCGATGGATTTTCGTACTCGGGAGTGGGCGCCGTCGCACCCGACAACGTATTTGGCGTGCACGGTGCGCTCCTCACCCTCGTGGTCTCCGGCGCTGTGACGCAGGCTGACTTCGACGGGGTAGGTCCGGCCATCGTGGTGAACCGTGAGGTCGAGGTATTCAATCCCGTAGTCCGGGGTGATCCTGCCCGGCCCGAAATAGGCGGCCTCCGCGAAGTAGTCGAGCACGCGGGCCTGGTTGACGATGAGGTGGGGGAATTCGCCGACGTCATCGGCGTAATCGACGGTGCGTTCGGTACGAATGATGTGCTTAGGGTTTTCCGGGTCCGGGTTCCAGAAATTCATGTGCCCGATGTTGTAGGCCTCAGCGGTGATGTGTTCGGCGAACCCGAAGGCTTGGAAGGTCTCGACGCTGCGCGGTTGGATCCCGTCGGCTTGGCCGAGCACGAGGCGTCCGGGGCGGCGCTCGATGATCCGGGTCGTCAGGCTGGGGTAGTAGGACATCTGGGCGGCGAGCAGCATCCCGGCGGGCCCGGAGCCGACGATAAGCACATCGACCTCGCGCGGGAGGTCGCCGGGGCGGTCGATGCCGGTTCCCGCCGCGGGCTGTTTGCGGGGCTCTTGTGATACGTACCCGTGATGGTGAAACTGCATTGTTCGATTCCCTTTGCTCGGACGACTGTGTCGAGACCCTGCGTGGCGGTGTTCGATATATGAACACACGATTCTACTTTCGAACAGATCGTATATGATGGCGGAAACCGGGGCAACGATGACGCCCACCCCAAGGAGGAGCCCGTGGTTGCCATACCGTCGTCGACAGCAGGGTCGCAAACCTTGAGTCGGGGGATCCGGGTGCTGGAGATCCTTTCCGAGGCGGGAACGCCCCTGAGCATCGACGAGACGGCGAGCCGTCTCGGGGTGCACCGCTCGAACGCGTACCGCCTTGTGCGGACCCTGGAGGAACACGGGCTCGTGGGCAGGGATCCGCGCGGTGGGCTCGTGCTCGGCGCGCGTCTGGCGGCGCTGGCAGCCGGGGTCGACCGGGATCTGCAGGCCGAAGCGCTGCCCGAACTCACGGCCGCGGCGAACGAACTGGGCATGACGTGTTTCGTCGCCGTGCTCGATCGCGAGGAGTGCGTGACGCTCACGTCCGTGGAGCCGCGACACGCCGTCGCTGCCGTTGCCCAGCGCCCCGGCACCCGCCACTTTGTGGGGCTGGGGGCACCGGGCCGGGCGATCCTCGCGCAGGTTCCCCCATCGGGTTGGCCGCCGCACGTGAGTGAGCGCGTCGTCGAGGACGTCCGCGGGGGAGGGGCGGGGGGTGCGTTCCTCTCCTCCGGCGAGGTCATCCCGAATCTGCGCGCGGTTGCGGTTCCGCTGCGCATCCGCGGGCACGCCCCTGCGTCGGTGGGAGCGGTATACGTTTCCTCGGAGGTCTCCACTGCGGAGATCGGGGCCCGCCTTCGCGGCGCCGCGGAGGCGATCGTCGCCGCACTGGGCGGCTAGCGCCGCGCGCGGCCTTAGGTCCGCGCCCCGAGGATGGGGGATTTCGCCTGTTCCTCTTCGGCTTCTGGCCCGAGGGGGATGCCCGAACGGTCCCGCAGGAGCGAGGTCGCGATGAGGCCGATGAGGGTCATCCCCGCGAGGTACCACGCCACGGAAGACGTTGACCCGGTGCGTTGGACGAGCGACTCGGCGATCGTTGGCGCGAACGCCCCACCGAGGATCGCGCCGATCGCGTACGAGATCGACACCCCGGAGAAGCGCACAGAGGCGGGGAACAATTCGGCGTAGAGGGCCGCTTGGGGGCCGTAGGTGAACCCGAGTCCGATCGTGAGGATGGCGAGGCCGAGGAACAGCAGCCACACGTTGCCCGAATCGACGAGGGGGAACAGCGTGAACACCCCGACCCCTTGCACGATCCAACCGAGGACGTAGGTGTTGCGGCGTCCGAACCGGTCCGAGACGAACCCGGCGATGAGGGTGGAGATGAGCCACGTCACCGCAGAGGCCGTCACCGCCCAGAGCACCGGGCCCCGTTCGAGCCCAAGGCCGTCGGGGTTCGTGGCGTAGCGCTGGATATAGCCGCCGGTGGTCATGTACCCCACGGCGTTGTTGCCCGCAAACACGAGTGCCGCGATGAGAACGAGTGGAGCGTGCCTCCTGAACAGCACCCCGATGGGCGCACTCGCCTGCTCCTTGCGTTTGGCGATTTCGAGGAATACCGGGCTCTCTTCAACTTTCCGGCGGATGTAGTAGCCGAGGAGGATGAGCACGATGGACAGGAGGAATGGGATCCGCCAGCCCCACCGTAGGAACGCATCACCCGGCGCGATCGTCGTCATCAGCGCCATCACCCCGGAGGAGAGCAGCAGGCCGATGGGCACCCCGATCTGTGGGGCTGCCCCGAACCCGCCCCGCCGCTCGCTAGGGGCGTGCTCGACGGCGAGGAGCACGGCGCCGCCCCACTCGCCGCCGGCGGAGATCCCCTGAAGGATCCGCAGGAGGATGAGGAGAATCGGAGCGGCGATCCCGATACTCGCGTAGGTGGGCAGCACCCCGATGAGGGTGGTTGCCGCACCCATGAGGATGAGGGTGAGCATGAGAACCAAGCGGCGCCCGTAGCGGTCGCCGAGGTGCCCGGCGAGAAATGCACCGAGTGGGCGGAACAGGAAGCTGATGCCCACGGTGGCGAACGAGAGGATCTGGCCCACGCCGGTGCCCGCCGGTTCGAAGAAGAGCTCGCCGAAGACGAGGCCGGCGGCGGTGGCATAGATGAAGAAGTCGTACCACTCCACGGCGGTACCGACGATGGTGGCGAACAGTACGCGCCAATCTTCTTTTCCGATTGACCCGCGACGAGGCGTGCTTGCGCCCATCATTGTGGCTCCTTGTATTGACGACGTCGTTGTGCGACATACCGGTGGGCGAGAGGATGGCTCGCTTGCCCAGATGCGCCACGATCATATACGATTTCAAATACGACGCAAGAGCGAGGAGGCTCCGTGACCGACTCACGTTTCTCCGGGTTACCGGCGCGCCCGGGCAAAATCATTGCCGTGCACCTTAGCTACGGATCCCGGGCGGACCAACGGGGGAGGCGGCCCGCGGCGCCCTCGTACTTCTTTAAGGCCTCAAGTTCCGTTGCGGCATCGGGTTCCAAGCTCGGGCGGCCGGCCGGGATCGAACTGCTCGCCTTCGAAGGGGAGATCGCCCTCGTCATCGGCGAGCCCGCCTATCGGGTGCCGCTGGCCCGGGCGTGGGACCACGTCGCCTACGTCACCGCGTCGAACGATTTCGGGATGTACGACCTGCGGGCGAACGACAGGGGCTCCAACGTCCGCAACAAATCCGGGGACGGCTTCACCCCGATCGGCCCGCAGCTCATCGATGCCCGCGAGATCGATCCCGCGAGGCTGCGAGTTCGCACGTGGGTCAACGGGGAACTCGCCCAGGACGGCGAGGCGAGCGACCTCATTTTCCCGCTCGCGCAGTTCGTTGCCGATCTCTCCCAGCACTTCACCTTGGAACCCGGGGACGTCATCCTCACCGGAACCCCGGCCGGGTCCTCGGTCGTGCAGCCCGGGGACGTCGTCGAGGTGGAAGTGGACTCGCCGGCCGCCGGTCACACCTCCGGCCGGTTAGTGACGACGATCGTCGAGGGGCCCAGCGGTGGTTTCGATGAATCAATCGGCTCGTTGCCCTCGGTGGATGACGGGCAGCGGATCGACGCATGGGGATCGGCTGAAGCCGCGGGTATCGAACCGCCCACGGCGGGCCTGCCCGCCGAACTTCGCGCGAAGCTCGAGCAGTGCCCAGTGGCGACGCTCTCGCAGATGCTCCGCCAACGCGGACTCAACAACGTCCACATCGACGGCGTCCATCCGCAGCCGGGTGCCGGCAAGATCGTCGGCACCGCGAAGACGTTGCGTTTCGTTCCCAATCGCGAGGACCTGTTCACATCCCACGGCGGCGGCTACAACGCCCAAAAGCGGGCGTTCGACTCGGTGCAGGAAGGTGAGGTCATCGTCATCGAGGCCCGTGGCGTCGTGGAAACCGGCACCCTGGGGGACATCCTCGCGATCCGCGCGCGCCACAACGGCGCCGCCGGGATCATCACCGACGGGGGAGTGCGCGACTACGAGGAGGTCGCCGCCATCGGCCTGCCCGTCTACTCCAAAGGCCCCCACCCCGCAGTTCTTGGACGGCGGCACGTGCCCTGGGACTACGATCTCACCATCGCCTGCGGCGGCGCGACCGTACAGCCCGGCGACATCATCGTCGCCGACTCCGACGGCGTCGTCGTCATCCCACCGGCGATCGCCGAGGACGTCGTGGCTGCGGCGCTGGCGAAGGAAGAAGAGGACGGTTGGGTTGCCCAGCGCATCGCCGAAGGCCACCCCGTTGGCGACCTGTTCCCGATGAACGCCGCGTGGCGGGAGCGGTACAACTCCGAAAAGCGCGGGGGGTGAGATGACCGCGGAACCGGCTCAGCGAAGCAAATCCCAGCTCGCCTATGAGTGGATCAAACAACGGATCACGGGCCAGGACTTCACCCCGGGATACCGGCTCGTGCTCGGCGCGATCGCCGCGGAGCTCGGGATGTCGGTGGTGCCGGTGCGTGAAGCTATCCGCCAACTAGAGGCCGAAGGGATGGTCACCTTCACCCGGAACGTCGGCGCGCACGTGTCGATGGTCGACCTCGCGCAATACCGCGACAGCATGGAGACCCTGGGCTACCTCGAAGGGGCGGCCACCGCGCTGGCAGCTCCGCACCTCACCGCGGCGGATCTGCGGGTAGCGCGGGCGATCAACGCGGAGATGACCGCGCAGCTCGAGCACCTCAACCCGCAGGTGTTCACCGCGCTGAACCAGAAATTCCACGCTGCACTCTACAAGCGCTGCACGAACGCCCGCCTGCTCGACCTCGTCGAGGCGGAGTGGGCGCGGCTGGGATACCTGCGCGATTCGAGTTTCACGCGCGTGCCCGAGCGTGCGAAGGAATCGGTCCGGGAACACGAACACATCATTCGCCTCATCGAAGCCTCCGCACCGATCGAGGAGGTCGAAGCCGCTGCGCGCGAGCATCAGATCGCCACGCTCGGCGCCTATCTCAGCCAAGAACCGTCACTTATAGGCCTCACCGAACCAGGAGATTGACATGACACGCGCATCACTTGGTCACCGCAAGCCGGCAGACCTGCCCGAACGCATCCAGCACTATATCGACGGCGCGTTCGTCGACTCCGCCGACGGGGCGACCTTCGACGTGCTCGATCCGGTGACGAACGAAGCCTACGTCCGGGCCGCAGCAGGCAAGAGCGCCGACATCGACCTCGCCGTCGAAGCGGCCCGGCGGGCCTTCACCGAGGGGCCCTGGCCCAAGATGCTCCCGCGGGAGCGCTCCCGGATCCTGCACAAGATCGCCGACCTCGTCGAATCCCGCGACCAGCGACTGGCTGAACTGGAGTCCTTCGACTCGGGGCTGCCCATCTCCCAGGCGCTGGGTCAGGCGCGCCGGGCTGCGGAAAACTTCCGGTTCTTCGCCGACCTCGTCGTCGCGCAGGCCGACGACACCTACAAGGTGCCGGGCCGGCAGATCAACTACGTCAACCGCAAACCGATCGGCGTCGCAGGGCTCATTACCCCGTGGAACACTCCGTTCATGCTCGAATCCTGGAAACTCGGGCCCGCGCTCGCCACGGGGAACACCGTCGTGCTCAAGCCGGCGGAGTTCACCCCGCTCTCGGCCTCGCTGTGGGCAGGAATCTTCGAAGAAGCGGGGCTACCCCAAGGGGTGTTCAACCTCGTCAACGGGTTCGGTGAGGACGCCGGTGATGCGTTGGTCAAGCACCCGGACGTCCCCCTCATCTCCTTCACCGGAGAATCCAGGACCGGCCAGATCATCTTCGCCAATGCCGCTCCCTTCCTCAAAGGCCTCTCGATGGAACTCGGCGGGAAATCGCCGGCGATCGTGTTTGCCGATGCCAACCTCGAGGACGCGATCAACGCGACGATCTTCGGGGTCTTCTCCCTCAACGGTGAACGCTGCACCGCCGGCTCGCGGATCCTCGTCGAACGTTCCATCTATGACGAATTCGTGGAGAGGTACGCCGCCCAGGCCAAGCGCGTCAAGGTCGGCTATCCCCACGAGCCCGAGACCGAGGTCGGGGCGTTGGTACACCCCGAGCACTACGAAAAGGTGATGAGCTACGTCGAGGTCGGCAAGAGCGAGGGCCGGCTCGTCGCCGGGGGTGGACGTCCCGAGGGGTTCGACACGGGGAACTTCGTGCAACCGACCGTGTTCGCCGACGTCGCCCCGGACGCGCGGATCTTCCAGGAAGAGATCTTCGGCCCCGTCGTCGCCATCACCCCGTTCGATTCGGAGGAAGACGCGCTCGAACTTGCGAACGGCGTGCGCTACGGCCTCGCCGCGTACCTGTGGACCAACGACCTCAAGCGCGCACACAACTTCGCCCAGGACATCGAGGCGGGCATGGTGTGGCTGAACTCCAACAACGTGCGCGACCTGCGCACCCCGTTCGGAGGCGTCAAGGCCTCCGGCCTGGGCCACGAGGGTGGCTACCGTTCGATCGACTTCTACACCGATCAGCAAGCCGTGCACATCAACCTCGGCAAGGTGCACAACCCCACCTTCGGAAAGAGCGAAGAGGACCTCCCGAGTGTAGAAGAACGCCTCTGAATCGGATTTGGTTCATCAACGCAAGGAAGCACACATGTCCTCACCCGCACATGTACCCAACCACTCGATGAAAATCGACAACCCGATCCCGACCCCGCAGTCACCGCCGCCGGATATCCTGCGCTGCGCATACATGGAGATCCAGGTCACCGACCTCGCGGCGTCGCGGGAGTTCTACGTGGATGTCCTCGGCCTCGTCGTCACCGTCGAGGACGAAAGTGCGATCTACCTGCGCTCCTTCGAGGAGTTCATTCACCACAACCTCGTGCTGCGTCAGGGGCCGGTCGCGGCGGTCGCGGCGTTCTCCTTCCGGGTGCGCAGCCCGCAGGAGCTCGACAAGGCCGAGGCCTTCTACGGGGAACTCGGCTGCCGGGTGGAACGCAAGCAGGACGGATTCGTCAAGGGAATCGGTGACTCGGTCCGCGTAGAAGACCCGCTGGGCTTCCCGTACGAATTCTTCTACGACGTCCGTCACGTCGAGCGCCTCGCCTGGCGCTACGACCTGTACAACCCGGGTGCGCTCGTCCGGCTCGACCACTTCAACCAGGTGACCCCGGACGTACCGCGCGCGGTGGGATACATGGAGGACCTCGGATTCCGTACCACGGAGGACATCCAGGACTCCGAAGGGACCGTTTACGCCGCGTGGATGCGCCGCAAACCCACGGTGCACGACACGGCGATGACGGGCGGTGACGGTCCGCGGATGCACCATATCGCGTTCGCGACCCATGAGAAACACAACATCCTCGCGATCTGCGACAAGCTCGGTGCCCTGCGCCGGTCGGACGCGATCGAACGCGGACCGGGCCGCCACGGCGTTTCCAACGCGTTCTACCTATATCTGCGCGACCCCGATGGGCACCGCGTGGAGATCTACACCCAGGATTACTACACCGGTGACCCGGACAATCCCGTCGTCACCTGGGACGTCCACGACAACCAGCGCCGCGACTGGTGGGGCACCCCCGTCGTTCCCTCCTGGTATACCGACGCCTCCACAGTGCTCGACCTCGACGGCAATCCGCAGGAAGTCACCTCTCGCACCGATGATTCCGAACTGGCGGTGACGATCGGCGCCGACGGGTTCTCCTACACCCGCGCGGGGGAGGACCTGCCCGATTACAAGAAGGGTGAGTACAAGCTCGGCCACCAGCTCTAAGCATCACGCTACGTTCATCGACAACCCGCACCGACCGGAAAGAAGGGGTTATGCTCCCGCACGAGACGATCATCGCGATCGCCGACGAGCTTGCTGAAGCTGAAGCGAACCGGCAGACCATTCCGCTCCTGACCGCTCGCTACCCGCAGATGACGATCGAGGACTCCTACGCCGTCCAAAATGAATGGCGCCGCCGCGGACAGGAGGCCGGCCGGCGACTCGTCGGGCGTAAGATCGGGCTCACCTCCAAGGTGATGCAAGCGGCGACCGGCATCACCGAACCTGATTACGGTGCGATCTTCGACGACATGGTCTACGAAAACGGGTCGGTCATCGAGTTCGATCGGTTCACCGGCGTGCGGATCGAGGTGGAGCTCGCCTTCGTTCTCGCGGCGGACCTACGGGGGCCGAACACGAACGTGTTCGACGTGATGCGCGCGACCGAATACGTGATCCCCGCCCTAGAGATCCTTTCTTCCCGGATCGAACTTTCAGGGCGCACGATCGTCGACACGATCAGCGATAACGCTGCAATGGGCGCGATGGTGTACGGGGGAAACCCCACCCGCCCGCACGACGTCGACCTGCGCTGGGTCTCCGCGCTGCTCTATCGGAACGAGGTCATCGAGGAAACCGGGGTCGCCGCCGCCGTGCTCAACCACCCCGCCGCCGGCGTGGCCTGGCTCGCGAACAAGCTCGCCGCCCATGACGACGGGCTCTGCGCCGGCGATGTGATCCTCGCCGGTTCCTTCACTCGCCCCATATGGGTGGAACGGGGGGACACGGTGCTGTGCGATTACGGTTCGATGGGGGCGATCTCATGCCGCTTCGAATGACCCTGCGCGATCGCCTCGCCGCAGCCGACCGGGCGCTGGCGGGAATCTGGGTGTGTTCCGGTTCCCCGCTCGTCGCCGAGATCTGCGCGGGAGCGGGGATGGATTGGACCCTCATCGACATGGAGCACTCCCCGAACTCCCTCGAATCGGTGACCGCCCAGCTCCAGGCCGTCTCCGGGTATCCCATCACCCCGGTGGTGCGGGTGCCGACGAACGACCGGGTGATCATCACGCAGGTGCTCGACACGGGTGCCCAGAACATCCTCGTTCCGATGGTGTCCACCGCCGAGGAAGCCCAGGCAGCCGTAGCGGCGATGCACTACCCACCCCGCGGCAGGCGCGGAGTCGGCTCGGCGCTCGCCAGGTCGGCCCGGTGGAATCGGGTCGACAACTACCTGCAGCACGCCTCCGAGTACGTCTCGCTGTTCGTCCAGATCGAAACCGCGACCGGGGTTGAGAACGCCGCAGAGATCGCCGCGGTCGATGGTGTTGACGGCGTATTCGTCGGCCCCTCCGATCTCGCCGCCTCGATGGGGCACCTCGGGCAGCAGGCCCACCCCGAGGTCATCGCCGCCGTCAACGACACCTTCGCCGCGGTCATCGCCGCGGGAACGCCGGTAGGAGTGAACGCGTTCGACCCCGCCATCGCGCGATCCTACATCGACGCCGGAGCGACCTTCGTGCTCGTCGGCGCGGACGTTGCGTTACTCGCGCGAGGATCGGAAGCACTCGCTGCGAAGTTCGCTGCGGGAAGCGGTGCCGACCCCGATTCGTACTAGGGGCCATACCAGGCGACGCGGAAGCCGTGAAGGGGTTGCTCCCAGAGGGCGAAGGCAGAAAGCTTTAGTCCACTAACCACCTTTGGAGGTATCAATGGGTTTCATCGCGTTCCTCATTCTCGGTCTCATCTGCGGTGCGATCGCAAAAGCGATCCTTTCCGACCGTGCGCCAGGGGGATGGCTCGGAAGCCTCGTCGTCGGGGTGATCGGGGCCTTCCTCGGCGGGTGGATCGGCTCGGTCGCGCTCGACACCGGCCTGGGCGACTTCTTCGAGATCAAGACCTGGTTGCTCGCCATCGGTGGCTCGCTCATCGTGCTCGTCATCTACGGGGCACTCACCGGGCGCAAGGCCTGAGGGCTGCGCCCCGGAACGGGTGGGGCAGGCGGGCGCTGAAAGGTCGCTATCATCAACGGATGGGCCCCGGCACCTGGGTCCATCCTGCGACCAAAGGAGATCGTCCACCGTGTCTGTTCTGTCGAGGCTGATGACCGAAATCCGGGAGGGCGGTGTCGAGGTCATCGATCTCACCGCACCGCTCACCAGCGAGACCCCGATCCTGGAACTTCCCGAACAGTTCGGCCAAACCGCCCGGTTCGAACTGGAAGAGATTTCCCGCTACGACGACCGGGGCCCCGCGTGGTATTGGAATAACTTCCGCACCGGTGAACACACCGGGACCCACTTCGACGCCCCGAACCACTGGGCGAGCGGAAAAGACCTCGCGGACATCGCCTCGGTCCCCGCACGCGACCTGCTCGCTCCCGCCGTTGTGCTCGACGTCACCGGCGAGGTGCAGGAGGATCCCGGGTTCATCATCGACCTCGAACACGTGCGCGCATTCGAATCCGAACTCGGTTCTTTCCCCACCGGCGGGTGGCTACTGTGCCGCACCGGGTGGTCGCAGCGGGAGGGCCAACAGGCGATGATCAACAACACGGCCGGCGAGCCCCTCAGCCCGGGCCTATCTTCCGCGGCCGCGAAATACATCGCCGAGGAAACGCCGTTGCAGGGACTCGGGGTGGAGACGGTCGGCACAGATGCCGGCGCGGCCGCCGGATTCGACCCGATCTTCCCGTGCCACGACTTCTTCATGGGCGCGGGCAAGTACGGCCTCGCGCAGTTGCAGAACCTCGACCAACTCCCGGTGACCGGAGCGATCATCCTCGCCTCGCCCCTGAAGATCGTCACCGGCTCGGGCTCCCCGGCCCGGGTGCTCGCGCTGGTCGAACGGTGACCCTCGCCCACGCCCTGGGGCGAGCCCTGGTCGACAGCGGGATCCGCCACGGATTCGGGGTCGTGGGATCAGGCAACTTCCACCTGTCCCGCGCCTTCGCCGACGCCGGGGGCACCTTCACCGCCGCGCGCCACGAGGGCGGCGCCGCCACGATGGCCGATGCGTACGCGCGCACGAGCGGGGAAGTGGCGATGCTCAGCGTGCACCAGGGTTGCGGCTACACCAACGCGATCACCGGAATCACCGAGGCTGCTAAATCCCGCACCCCTCTAGTCGTGCTCGCACCGGCCGCCACGGCGCCGGACTCGAATTTCTACATCAACCAACGCGCCATCGCGCGCGCGATCGGTGCGGCGGAACGCACCCTCACCGACCCGGCAACCGCCGTTGCGGACCTCGCCAGCGCGGTCGACTCCGCGCGCCGCGATCGCCAGACCGTCGTCGTCAACCTTCCCGTGACCCTCCTCGCCGAACCCGACCCGGGTCAAACCCCGCGCGCCCCCACCCCCGCGCAGAGACCCGCACCCACAGCCGCGGACCTGGAACGGTTTCGCGACGTGTTGCTCGCCAGCCGCCGCCCCGTGTTCATCGCCGGTCGAGGCGCGCGAGGGGCGCGCGGAGAACTGCTCGCCCTCGCCGAACAGTCCGGTGCGCTCCTGGCCACCTCAGCCGTAGGGGCCGGATTGTTCTCCGGCGAGGACTGGAATCTCGGTATCTCCGGGGGCTTCTCCTCACCCGTGGCTGCGCGGCTCATCGCCGACGCGGACCTCCTCGTCGGCTGGGGGTGCGCACTCAACATGTGGACGACGCGCCACGGCCGGCTCATCGGGGAGGGGGCGAAGGTGGTCCAGGTCGACGACACCCCCGCTGCGCTCGGCGCGCACCGGGCCATCGACCTAGGCGTACACGGGGACGCCGCCCGCACCGCCGCCATGCTACGGGACCTCCTCGAACAGGAAGGAGCCCCGCCGAGTACCGGCTACCGCACGCGAGAGGTGCAGCAGCAGCTCGAGGCCTCGAGCTGGCCGGACCTGCCGTTCCAAGACTCGAGCGGAGCGGGCCGAATCGACCCGCGAACCCTCACCCTGGAGCTCAACTCGATGCTCCCCCAGCCGCGGGTGGTCGGAATCGACTCGGGCAATTTCATGGGGTACCCCGCAGCCTTCTTCGACCACGTCGACGAGCGCTCGCTTTGTTTCACGCAGGCCTTCCAGTCGATCGGGCTAGGGCTGGCCACCGCGATCGGCGCGGCGATCGCAGCGCCGGACCGGCTCGCCCTCGCCGCCCTCGGCGACGGTGGGGCCGCGATGTCCTTAGCGGAGCTAGAAACGATCTCCCGCCTGGAGCTGCCGATGATCGTGGTTGTTTACAACGATTCGGCCTACTCCGCCGAGGTACACCATTTCGCCGGCGAGAACCATGACCAGGTGCGGTTTCCCGACGTTGATTTCGCGCGCGTCGCAACCGGGCTCGGATTCGAGGCGCTCACCGTGGGGACCCGCGCCGACCTCGCGCCCGTGCCCGAATGGCTGCGAAGGCAGGACCGTCCCCTCCTCATCGACGCGAAAATCACCTCCCGCGAGCCCGCCTGGTGGCTGAGGGAGGCGTTCGGGCACTGATCAGTGGGGCCAACGGAGGTGACCCGCCCGGACCGAGGAACAGAGGAACGCACGTGGTCCGGTCAGCCCCGGGGAAGGCGGCAGTGCACACAGAAGAACGGGACCCGCGCGGGTCCCGTTTTATTGGCTAGGGCGAACAGAGTTGCTCCTAGCGGAGCCAGGGGCTGCGTTGAACCAGTGGGGTGCTGCTCCACCACTTGCCTAGGCCCCAAGTGTCCCCGGCTAGTGTCATCGCGGGGATGATGAGAAGTAGCGCTTCATACCAGTGGGAGTCGAGGAGGGGGTTCGTCGCGCCCCGGATCATTTCGCCGTCGACGATGGTCGTGGCCGTCGGCAGGTCGGCGAGGAACATGAACAGCATGAGGATCGTCCCGCCGACGGCGGCGATCCGCAGCCCGGCGCCGGTGATCATCGCGATCCCGATCCCGAACAGGCCGAGCATGAAGAGCCAGTCGCCGAAGGCGTTGCCGAAGATGGCGAAGAAGTTGGCGAACGGGCCCTCGATCCCGGCGATGTACCCCTGAGCCGGGGAACCGCCGTTGATCCACGCCGCGTCGGCCGTGGTGGAGTAATTCAGGCCGAACAGCTTGTCGAGGAAGGGCCACAGGAAACCGAATCCGATGATGATCCGGGCGGCGGCGAGCACCTTGCGCAGTGCGGGGCTGGTGATGATGTCTTCTTGGCGCCGCACCCCAGGGGTGGCCAGTGGGCGGGGCTTCATCTCGGTAGTCATGGTTGCTCCTAGCGAAAACTTGCTCCTCGATCTGAGGATGGCTCCATCCTCGCGACCCCGCAGCAACCTGTCACGGGCCGAACGTCCCAACTTCTTGCTTTTCTTCGCTCCGGATGCTACCGACCCGGGTGGATTCGGGAATTAGGTCCTAGTTCTCACCGGCGCGTGATCTGCAGCCCGGTCTTGTGGGTGTGCACGGTGAGATAACGCAAGCCTGCCGACCCCGCTCGAATCGCCCGCCGTGAATGCTTGGGCAGCCAGATAAGATCGCCGGCTTCGACCTCAACCTCGTCGATTTCGGTACTCACCGCCCCCTGCCCGTCGACGACGATCATCAGGACGTCGATCCCCGGGCCCGGGTGGGCAGCGACCTTCCCCTCGGGGGCGACCGCGATGAGATTGGAATCCAGATCCCGATCCGACACCTGGATTTTCCACTGCACCTGCGTTCCGTCCATCGACGTGGCGGCCAGCGTGCGCGTATTGCCCACGATCTGCGGCAGAGCGGACTTCGCGGTCTTGACAAGCTCCACTCGCCAGAGGGCCGGGCCGGATTCCAGATCCCGCCAGGAGAAACCGCGGGGAAAGTCCCGCTCGAACTGGGCGCGGATCTCGGCAAGGTCGCGATCGGCAACGAGCGTGAGCAGCTCCCCGACGCCGAGGTCGCGGAACGCGCGATACACCTGCACGTGCCCACCCGGTGGGGGAATTGAGCGAAGGTCGAACTCCACGGAGGCACTCCCACTTTCAAAAATATTCCAACGAGTTATTGGATAAACTGTACTCATGGAACGACCAGTGGGCCGACGCCAGCAAATCCTCGAGGCGCTACGCGGGGCCGCGACGGCGAAGACGGTGAGCGAACTCGCGCGGCTCGTTCGCGTGCACGGGAATACGGTGCGGTTCCACTTGGAATCCCTCCTCGCCGACGGTCTCATCGAGATTGAGGACGACGAATCCGCTGAGCGTTCTGTGGGTCGCCCCGCCATTCGCTACCGCGCGATCGCCCGGGTCGCGCCCTCGCAGATGCGGCACACCGAAACGCTCGTGAAACTCCTCCTCGGCGATCTCGCTTCCGATCCGGACGGGGCCGCGCGGGCCGAACAGATCGGACAGCGATGGGGCCGAGCGCAAGCGGAGACGACCGAAACCGGGGCCCGTCCCGCGCCGGTGCACAGCGATGTCAACGCGCTGTGCACCCTGCTCCAGGACATGGGCTTCGAATCCGACCCACCCTCGAATTCGGACATCTACATCAAGTCCTGCCCGTTCGTGGACGAGGCGCAGATGGAGCACGTAGAAGACGCACGAAAGGCAGGCACTCGCGTGCTGCCCCCGGTCTGCGCAGTGCACCTGGGAGTGATGAAGGGCGCCCTGGCGCAATGGGACGCCGAGGTCGCCGTCAACGATCTCGTCCCCTTCGCGCGGGTGGATCGCTGCCGAATCTCCCTGCGGCGGGAACGGAAGGAGTGAAACGGGACCGTCGTGACCTAGGATGGGAGGCGTGAGTTTTCAGCTTTGCCGCCGTCAGCTCCTTGGGCTCGGAGCAGGGATCGCTGCTGCAGGCGTGCTCGCGGGCTGCTCCGAGAGCACGGAGGAGCTCGAGGAAGGAACGGTGCTCGCCGATGCGGCTGACGTCGCCGAAGGCGAGGCGATCCCAGTGGTCGTGGGGGACACCTCGATGATCCTCACGCGCACTCCGGAGGGTACCTTCCGGGCCTTCAGTGCTGTCTGCACGCATCAGGGCTGCAACGTCGTTCCCGACGCCGAGCGGCCAGAGATCCTCGAATGCCCATGCCACCGCTCCGAGTTCGACACCTACACAGGAGCAGTCCTCACCGGCCCCGCGGAGGAGGATCTGCCGGAATTCCCTGTGACCGTCCGCGAGGGGAAGATCGTTGCGGGCTAGGCGCTCCCGCCCAGCACGAGCATTCGTCGCCGCCTCCGCCGTGGTGATGCTCACCGCCTGCGGGCTCCCGAGCACGCTCGGGGGCGGGGAAGACGAGACCGACGGCTCCCGCGACACCCCCCGCGAGCCCCCCACAGAACTCCACCCCGGTTTACGCGATTGCGCACCGGAGGGCAGCGATGACTCCCTCAGCCTCGCCGACTCCGATCTGGAGGCGGCGACCTGGTCGACGCCCGCCGGTTTCCACGACGTCTCCAGCCATTACCACGAAGACAACCCCGTGGAAGACATCGGCTGGATCTGGGTAGCGGCGCCCGAATCGCTCCCGAACCGCACCCTCGACGTCATCAGCGTGAACTACTACACGGGTGTGGGCTGGAATGAGCACACCGATGACTGCGAGGCGGTGCCGTTGGAAGCGGTGGAGGAACGCCTCGCGCAGTATCGCACCCAGATCGGTGCGAAGGAGCTCTCCGAGGCGGAGATGACCGAGATCAACGGATACCCGGCGATCAAGCAGGATCTGCGGCTCGAGGACTACGACTATGAGGGGTACTGGCTGTTCTCCACCACCCAGCTCCTGCACGTGTACTGCCAGTGGGAGCACTCCGAAATGGAATCGGAGATCCGCCAGGGCTGCGGCGACCTCGTGAACTCGTTGAAGGTACCCTAGCCCCTCGGCTCGGCAATCGCGACGGCCGTGACGGTGCCCGGAGCGACCTCGGTGAACCCGGCATCGCGCACCGGTACGGCGCCCGGCTGCGTGCTCAGCGCGCGGATTTCTGACGGCGAAACGAACGAGAGCGTGAACCACGGCTCCGGTGCGCCCCCGGCCTGGTTGAGGGACCAGCCCCACGCGGCGTGGGCGACCTGGGCGGCGGCCTTGCCGGTCGTGAGCGAGCCCAGGGTGGCGATCCGCAGCGGCGCCTCGGGCGAATCTGGACGTGGCCCCGGCAGGGGCGCATAGTCCACCCCGTTCACCTGGGCGCCCCGTACTCGTTTGGGCATCTCCTCGTACGTCATCGGCGGGAGCGCGAGCACCCCGAGGTGTTCGCCTACGGGAACGCCCTCCTCGGCGGCCCACTGCCGAACCTGATCCAGGTGCGAGGGCGCTTTGACCCGGCGCACCGATTTAGCCGGACCCTGGCTGAGCCAGGTCTGCCACGGGCCACTATCGGACCGGCCGCCCTCGTCGGTGCAGAACGCGCGCAGCGAGGCGTGAGCCGCACCGAGAATGATCTCTTCATGCGTTCCGGTGCGCGGCACGAGGATCGGCTGGACGAGGCTGAAGGAACGGGGCTTCACGAGGTACTCCGGGGAATGAGCTGCTTGCGTTCGCGGTCGATGTGGGAGCGGGCGTGGATGAGCGCGGGGCCGAGTTCGGTGAACAGATGGTTCTCGTGCCGCAGCGCGCCGGTGACCCCGACCCGGCTGAAAAGCTGGGTGTGGATCGGCAGGACCCCTTTGATGAGCACGGTGATCCCGCGCCGCTCCAGGCGGGTGACGATCTCGCTGAGCGTGTGCGCGCCCGTTGCGTCCACGAGCTCCAGTTGCGACATCTGCAGGATGACGACGGAGACGTCTTCCTGGTTGGTCACCTCCTCCAAGATGCGGTCGGAGGAGGCGAAGAACAGCGGCCCGCGGATGCGCATGAGGGCGATCTTCTCATCGCCGTCGATGTACTGCCCGGGGATCTCCTCGCGGCGCACCCCGGTCGCACGCGAGAGCGCGCGGATGGCGAAGAAGCCCGCGACGATGATCCCAATGATGACGGCGAAGATGAGGTCCACCGAGACGGTGACGAGGGCGGTGATGATGAAGGCGGCGGCGTCGGCGCGGGTGGAGCGCAGGATCGCCGCGGCGGTGTGGCGGCGGACCATCCTGATCGCCGTCATCATGAGCACCCCGCCGAGCGCCGCGAGCGGAACCAGCCCCACGGGGGCGGCGGCGAACAGGATGATCCCGAGCAGCACCACGGAGTGGAAACCCGCGGCGAGCCGGGTCCGGGCACCGGCGCGCAGGCTCACGGCCGTCCGGGCGATTGCCCCGGTCGCCGGCATGCCCCCGAACAGTCCCGCCCCGACCGAGGCGAGCCCCTGGCCCACGAGTTCCCGGTCCGGCTCGTACGGGCCGGTGTCCGACATCGAGGCCGCCACCCGGATCGCGAGCAGCGATTCGATCCCCGCGAGCGCGGCAACGGTGATCGCCGGTAGGAGCAGGGTGGAGAGCATCTCCAGGTCGAAGTAGGGAATCGCGGGCGCGGGCAAGGAGCGGGGAAGCTCCCCGATAACCGCCAGCGGAGTGGGAACGAGGAGGGTGAGGAGGGTCGCGAGGGCGATCCCCACGAGCGAGGCGGGGATACCTTCATGCAGCCTCGGCAGCAGGATCATGCTCGCGGCGACGATCGCGACGCACACGAGTGCCCACAGGGCGTAGGTGGGATCGATCGCGCCGAGGGATTGCACCGCGGCGAGGAGGACGTTCGTGCTCATCCCCTCCACGGGCGCCCCGGCCGTCACCGACGGGATCTGCTGCAGGAAGATGATCGTTGCGATACCGAGCGTGAACCCCTCGATGACGGGCCAGGGGATGAGCGAAACCGCCCGGCCCATTCGCGCCATGCCGGTGACGAGCAGGATGAGGCCCGCCATCACGCTGACGAGCGCCACCGCCTCCACCCCGTGGGTGACGACGATGGGGGCGAGCACGACGACCATCGCGCCGGTGGGCCCAGAGACTTGCACGTTGGACCCGCCGAAGACAGCGGCGATGAAGCCCGCGACGATGGCGGTGATGATTCCCGCCTCCGCCCCCGCCCCGGAGGAGACTCCGAAACCGAGGGCGAGGGGGAGCGCGACGATCCCGACGGTGAGGCCGGCCATGAGATCAGCGCGCCAGGTGCGGGGGAGTGCGGCGTAGTCGCGTGCCTGCGGCAGCAGGCTACGAAAATACTGCCAGATCTTCATTAACTTCTTTCGTTGTTGGGAGGTAACGTCTTAATTGGGCAGG
>JAJYRV010000147.1 GCA_021793935.1 Actinomycetes bacterium
CCGATCTCCTCTATCGCAAGTCCGGCTCGAGCGAGAGCTTTCTCCGTTGCGGGCACTGGGCCGAGCCCCATCATCTCCGGAGCGAGAGCGGCCGCGGTGGCGGTGACGACCCGCGCTCGCGGCTTCAGCTGGTATTTCTCAACGGCGGTGCGGGAGGCAAGGAGGAGGGCGGAGGAGCCGTCGTTGAGGGAGGAGGAATTCCCGGCGGTGATGACGCTGCCGCCGGAGACCACGGGGCGTAGCTCCGCCAGCGCGGCGAGCGAGGTGTCGAGCCGGGGGCCTTCGTCAGCGGTGACGGCGCGGGTGCCGCGGCGACCGACATCAACGGTGATGGGCAGAATCTCGGCGTCGAAATGGCCCGCCGCGATCGCACGCAGCGCCCGCTGGTGGCTTTCGTAGGCGAAGCTATCGGCCTCAACCCGGGAGATCGCGTCGGTGCGGGCGACCTCTTCAGCCGTTTCTGGCATCGAGTAGGTCGCCTTATCGCGCGCCGCGAGGGCGGGGTTGGTGAAGCGCCACCCGATGGAGGTGTCGAACTGGGGGCCCGGTCCCGGCCAGGGGTGAGCGGGTTTCGCTTGCACCCACGGCGCACGGGTCATAGATTCCACCCCGCCCGCTACCACGACATCGGCGTCGCCGGCCCGGATCGCTTGCGCGGCCAAAGCCGCCGCGGTCATGCCCGATGCGCACAAGCGATTGACCGTGAAGGCAGGGGTTTCATCCGGGAGACCTGCGAGGAGCGCGGCCATGCGGGCAACGTTGCGGTTGTCTTCGCCCGCCTGATTCGCCGCCCCTAAGATCACCTCATCCACCGCCGCTGCCGGAAGGCCTGTCCGCGCCACAACTTCCCCCACGACGGCCGCGGCGAGATCGTCCGGACGAACCGTGGCTAGGGCGCCGCCGTACCGGCCAACGGGGCTTCGCACCCCTTCAACGATGAATGCCTCGTGCATCCGCGTGACCTCCTCGTCCGCCGCCATGACCTGAGACGACAACTGCATAAGTGACCGACCGGTCGGTAATTGGTTCTACTTTAGCGGAACGGCCCGGCTGGCGTAAGCGAGCTCGGGCTCCCCGCGGCCGGGGGTCGGCGCCGTCGATGCCAGCTGTCGCGGCGCGCCAGGGGGAACGAGGCAAAATGTCTTGCCAAGCAATGCCTCTGTACGACAAAAAAGACAAAAGGCCGAGAGCTTCCGCCTTCTCGCAACAAATCTCTTGAGTTTTTGAGACGCATTGAACGCGGCGACGCTGTGACGGATCATACATTTATGGATAGTTCGCAAAGGCTGCTTCCCGCAACGGAGCCGGTGAGCCTTTTGGATCAGCACGGGATCCCGCTCTCGGCCCCGGGATACACGATGCCCGAGAATGAGCGGCTGCTGCGTGCTTTCGACGGTCTCGTCACCGCCCGCCGACTCAATGATCAGGCCTACGCGCTCGTGCGCCAGGGGCGGCTCGCGGTGTATCCCTCCTCGCACGGGCAGGAGGCTTGCCAAGTCGCGGCGGCTCAGGTGCTCAGCGATGAGGACTGGCTTTTCCCCACCTATCGCGACACCGCCTGCGTGATCGCCCGCGGGATAGATCCGATCGAGGTACTCACCCTTTTCAAGGGGGATTGGCACACCGGCTACGACCCGAAGGCCCACAAAGTGGCACCGCAGGCGACGCCGCTTGCTACCCAGCTTCTGCACGCCGCCGGGGTCGCCCACGCCGCGACCCTGCGGGGAGAACCAACGGTGGTGATGGCGCTGTGCGGCGACGGCGCCACGAGCGAAGGAGATTTCCACGAGGCGCTCAATTTCGCGGCGGTGTTCCGCGCCCCCGTGGTCTTCTTCATCCAGAACAACGAGTATGCGATCTCGGTGCCCCTTGCCCGGCAGTCGGCGGCGCCTTCGCTCGCGCACAAGGGAATCGGCTATGGGATCCCCGGGGAGCGCGTCGACGGCAACGATATTGCCGCGCTGCTCGACGTGCTCGGCGGAGCAGTCGAACGCGCCCGCGCCGGCGAGGGGCCACAGCTGGTGGAGGCGCACACCTACCGAATGCAGGCCCACACGAACGCCGACGACGAAACCCGGTACCGCGACCCGAGCGAGGTTGCGGAATGGGAACCCAAAGACCCGCTGCGCCGGGCGGAGACCTACCTGCGTACTCAAGGCGCACTCGATGACGCGATGCTTGAGCGGTTTCGGGAGGAGGCGGAGGCCGTCGCCGCCCGGATGCGGGAGATCCTCAACCAGGAGCCGCCCCGCGACCCGAGCGCGCTGTTCGCACACGTGTATTCCGAGCCGACCCAGCAACTGCGCGCCCAGTATGAACTTCTGCGCGAGGAACTGCAGCGCGAGGAGGTGACGGTGTGACGACGCTCGACTCTCCCCTGGAATCACGCCCGCCGCGAGCACAGGAGCACGAAAAGCTCACGATGGTGCAAGCGCTCAACCGCGCGCTCGACGACGCGATGGCCGCTGATGAGCGGGTGCTGATGTTCGGCGAAGACGTCGGTCCCCTCGGAGGGGTGTTCCGGGTGACGGATGGTCTGACGGCGAAATACGGCGAGGACCGCTGCTTCGATACGCCACTCGCAGAATCGGGCATCGTCGGGTTCGCGGTCGGGTTGGCGATGAACGGCATGCGCCCCGTGGTGGAGATGCAGTTCGATGCCTTCGCTTATCCCGCGTTCGAGCAGATCGTCAGCCACGTGGCAAAGCTGCGCAACCGCACCCGCGGCGAGGTCGAACTTCCGCTCGTCATCCGCATTCCCTACGGGGGCGGGATCGGCGGCGTGGAGCACCACAGCGATTCGTCCGAAAGCTATTACGCCCATACCCCCGGCCTGCATGTTCTCGCCCCGGCGACGCCCCAGGACGCCTACACGATGCTGCGCGAAGCGATCGACTCTCCCGATCCCACTGTGTTCTTAGAGCCGAAGAAACTGTACTGGGCGAAGGAGGAAGTGGCCCTCGGTGCCGCCTCCGAGCCCGTGATCGGGCGGGCCCTCATCCGCAGAGGCGGCGCTGACGCGACGATCATCGCCTACGGCCCCTCCGTTCCAGTCGCCCTCGACGCCGCGGACGTCGCCGCGAGTGAGGGCCGGCACCTGCAGGTTGTTGATCTGCGCTCCATCGTTCCGTTCGACGCCGAAACCGTTTTCAGCGCCGTGCGTTCCACCGGTCGGGCGGTCGTCGTTGCCGAAGCGCCCGGGTTCGCGAGCGTCTCCTCGGAGATTGCCGCGCAGATCGGTGAACACTGCTTCCATTCCCTCGCCGCGCCGGTGCGGCGAGTCACCGGCTTCGACATCCCGTTCCCGCCGCCCCACCTCGAACAGTTCACCCTTCCCTCCGTGGATCGGATCCTCGATGCGGTGGATGCTCTGCAATGGGAGGACGCGTGAGCGAGCAGGTATTTGTCCTTCCCGACCTCGGCGAAGGGCTGGCGGATGCGGACATCGTCAACTGGCTCATCGACGTCGGCGACGCCGTCGCCGTCGACCAGCCGATCGTCGAAGTGGAGACGGCGAAAACCACCCTGGAAGTGCCCTCCCCCTATGCCGGCACCGTTACCCAGCTGCACGTGAACGCGGGGGAGACCCTCGCCGTCGGCAAACCCCTCGTTACCGTCACCACCCGTGCGGATCCGGCCCATGCTGCCGCCGAGCGTTACCGCGAGGAGGAGCGGGCAGGGTCGGGCAGTGTGCTCGTCGGCTATGGAACCGCGGACACCGGGGTACGTCGGCGCCGGCGCCGGCCCCGGTCCGTGCCACGCCCGGCGCGGACGCCGCAGGCGGTACCGCTCGTCATCTCCCCGATCGTGCGGAAACTCGCCCGCGAGAATGGCCTGGACCTCACCGGCATCACCCCGAGCGGTGCGGGCGGAGTGATCACCCGCAGGGACGTGGAGCGCGCGCTCGCCGGTGCTCCCGTAGCCACCCCCGCCGTGAGCGGAGCCCGGCGCGTCCCGCTCACGAATTTCCGGAAGGCCTCGGCAGCAGCGCTCAGCCGGAGCCGGAGCGAGATCCCCGAAGCAACGGTGTGGGTCGACGTCGACGCGACGGCGCTGTGGGAGTTGCGGGAATCCACGCGCGAAAGCGGCGGGCCCGGCCTCATTTCCTACATCGCGAGGTTCGTCGTCGCGGCGCTCAAGGCCTATCCTGTGCTCAACTCCCGGCTCGATACCGAGCGCGAGGAGATCGTCGAATACGAGCACATCAATCTCGGGATCGCCGTCCAGGGGGAACGGGGCCTCCTCGTCCCCTCCGTCGAGGATGCCCACACCCTGACCACCGCCGAACTGCATGAGGCGATCCGCGAGGTGAGCCAGCGCGCCCGAGCGGGGAGGGTGAGCGGGGAGGAACTCGAGCGGGGCACGTTCACCCTCAACAACTACGGTTCCTTCCGGGTCGATGGCAGCGCTGCGATCATCAACCACCCGCAGGTGGCGATCCTCGGTCTCGGCCGGATCATCGACCGCCCTTGGGTCGTGCAGGGGCAGATCGTGCCGCGAAAGATCGCGCAGATGTCCTTCGTTTTTGACCATCGCGTGTGTGATGGAGCGACGGCGGCGGGGTTCATGCGGCACGTTGCCGACGCGATTGAAAATCCCGCCACCGCGATCGCGCAGATGTGAGGCGGCACCGGCAGCGAGCCCCGGGATCTTCTAGGGCGGCTCCGCCGCAATCGGATCCGGCTCCAACGCGGGCTCGTCGAAGACGAGGAGGGTGCGGGTGTTGATCACTCCGGGCATGCCTTGGATCTGCTCGAGCACGATGCGTCGAAGATCGGCGTTGTCCTTCGCGCGGACGTGCATGATGACATCGAATTCCCCGCCGACGAGAGCGATGTGCGATACGCCGGGAAGTTTGCGCAGCGACTCCCGAACGTTGCGCCACTGCACTTGAGTGATGTTCAGCGTGATGTAGGCCGATGTGCCCAGCCCGAGCAGTTCCGGGTCCACCTCGGCCCGGAAACCGCGAAGCACCCCCGAATCCAGGAGTCGGCGCACCCGTGTGTAGGCGTTCGCGCGGGAGATGTGGAGTTTCTCAGCGAGCGCGCGGATCGACATTCTCCCGTCACGGCGCAGTTCGTCAATGATTTGACGGTCACGATCGTCAATCTGCTCGGCCAAGTTTCTCACCTTTAAGAACGCATTCGGGGCTGGTGCTTGCCAGGCTACTAGCGGCAGCCTATAAATCGCCGGTACTTGCTGCGAGGAGCGCGCGGGTGAGGCGGTGGGACGGGGCCGCCCATACCTCCTCGGTGGGCCCGGTCTCGACGATCCTTCCCGATTCCATCACGGCGATTCGGTCGCTGACCCTGCGCACGACGGCGAGGTTGTGGGAGATGAAGACCATCGCCATCCCGGTGCGCTCCTGCAGGTCGAGAAGAAGGTCGAGGATGGACTGCTGCACCGTGACGTCGAGGGCGGAGGTTGGTTCGTCGAGGATGAGCAGTTCGGGCTCGGCGGCGAGTGCCCGGGCGATGGCGAGCCGCTGGCGTTGGCCGCCCGAGAGCGCTCGGGGGTACCGAGTGAGGACGGAGGCGGGCAGGTGCACCCGGTCGAGCAGTTCCGCGGCCGAACGGCCCGTTCTTGCCGCGCCGATCGCATGGCGCAGGATCTTCCCGGCGGTGAAGCGCGGATCGAAGGAACCGAGCGGGTCTTGGGGCACGAGCCGCATCCGGGCGTGGGCGTGGACCTCGCCCCCATCCGGTTTCTCCGCGCCGAGCAGGAGCCGGGCGAGGGTCGTCTTCCCACTG
>JAJYRV010000148.1 GCA_021793935.1 Actinomycetes bacterium
GTTTGGAGGCGCCGTAGGACCACCGCAACTCCCGCGGGTCACTGATGCCCAGCGGCACATCCTCCCCCGTGGGGATCTCCCAATCGAACTGGGAGACCACCGAGGCGTAGCTTTCTGAGGAGCCCGCGTAGAAGAAGAATTCCAGCCCCGTACCCGCGTACCGCTCGAGGAGCAACAGCGTGGGTAGGGTGGAGTGTTTCACGGTCTGCCACGGCGAGGAATAGAAGTTCTGGGTGCCGTTGAGGGCAGCGAGGTGGAAGACCCCGTCCACGTCGGGCAGCTCGGCAACGCGGGCCGGATCGGTGAGATCCACGCGGTGATAATCCGCGCCGGCCTCCCGCAACCGGCGCACCTGCGCCCCCGCCTCCTCATGCAGTTCCACATCGACGGCGTGCACGCGTTCCCCGCGGGCCGTGAGCGCAGCGGTGAGGTGTTGGCCGATGAACCCGGCCGCTCCCGTGACGAGGTAGGTAGCCATGTCACTCCTCCCTTCGGGGGGCCCGGCCGAAGACCTCGACCTGGAGATCGGGGCGGGCCTGGGCGAGAGGACCGGTCTGGTTCCACAGGTCAATGACGAGCGCGCCACCGGGCAAGTGGGCGAGGAGGGTTTCCTGCAGCGCGCGGGAGGAGAAGTCCGGGTGGTTCGTCTGCAGGAGCACCACCTCTGCCCGCGCCGCCTGCGCGAGGGGCGCCGGCGTGAGCGGTAGCGTCGCCGCCTCCGCCTCGGCGACGACGGGATCCCACCCGAGCACCTGCGCTGCCGGCCAGCGCCGCGAGAACTCCATCGCGAACGCACCCGCGAGCGACCCGCGCACATCCGAGGTCGCCGGGCGGCCCTTGAAGGCTAGGCCGAGGATCGAGATGCGGCCGGGAGGGGAGGGGCAGAGGCGGGTGGTGAGGTCACCGATGTGCCCGACGATGTGTTCGTTCACCGCCCGGGCCGTGCGCGACAGCGGTGCGGACGCGCCGTAGTGCGCCGCGGAATCCGCGAGGATGTAGGCATCCTTCTCCAGGCAGGGGCCCGCGACGGGCCCGGGCAGGGCGAGGTTGAGGCGGTCATAGTTGTGCCCGGCGGCCTCGATCACCCGGTAGATGTCCACCCCGGCGCGATCGGCGACGTAGGCGAGTTCGTTCGCGAACGCGAACTGCAGGTCTCGCCACGTGTTCGAGACGAGCTTGGCGAACTCCGCCTCCTCCGGCGAGGCGACGGGCACGATCTCGACCCCGAGCCTGCCGAAGAGGTCCGACGCCGCGGAGAGCGAGGCCTCATCGCGCCCGCCGATGATCTGGGGCAGCGTCGTGAGCTCGGCCATCGCTTTGCCCTCGACGGTGCGCTCTGGGGCCATCGCGAGGAGGAACTCCTTACCCGAGGCCGCGAGCGTGGCCGCCGCGAGGTCGCTGGTGCTTCCCAGTCGCACCGTCGAGCGCAGCACCACGAGCGCGCCGGCCGGCATTCCCGCCGCCACGGACTCCAGCGCGCGGGCGAGGTCCTCCTGCTGCACCCGGCCGTCCTCGAGCGGGGTGCCCACGGTGATGACGTAACTAGAGGCCCTCGGCAGCGGGGAACCGGCGGCGACGGCCGTGAGCCTGCCCTCGGCCACGACCTCGCGCAGGGTCTCGGAGAGCCCCGCCTCGTAGAAGGTTGCCTCCCCGCGCTCCAGGGCTTGGAGGACTTCCTCACGCCGCTCGGTTCCCGCGACGCTCATGCCGGTGGCGGCAAACGCCGTCGCGAGGGTGAGGCCGACGTAGCCGAGGCCAACGACGCAGACGTCGAATCGTTCTTCTGCGGTGTCGTTCATGTTGAGTTCGCCGTCCTGCGGTGCGCGATCGCGTCCGCGTAGATCCGTTCGATCTTTCCTCCGACCACCTCGGGTGCGAACTCGGCCGCGCGCCGCGCCTGCGCTGCGCTCATCTCGTTGCGCTGCTCCGGATCGTCGATGAGTTCGGCGAGGCGGCGGGCGAAACCGTCACTATCGCGCGGGTCGATGAGGCATTGCTGCAGCGGGCCGGCGGTGGAGGCGTACCCGTCGTTGTCGCCCGCGAGCACGGCGCCGCGGCCCGCCGCGAGCGCTTCGACGACGCTGATCCCGAAGCTTTCCCCCCCGAGTGCCGGCAGGGCGATGATGTCGGCGCTGGCGAGGAGGTCCGCCTTGTGCTCCTCCTCGACGAAGCCGGTGAAGGAGACGACGTCCGAGAGCCCGCTCTCGCGCACGCGTTGCTCGTACTCCTCGAGCAACGGGCCCCGGCCCGCGATCTCCACGGTGAACGGGGTGCCCGTGAGGGCCCGCAGTCGAGCAGTTGCCTCGAGCAACGCCCCGGCCCCCTTGCGTTCCACGAGCCGGCCGAGGAAGAGGATACGCACGGGGCCATCGTCGCCAGCGGCGGCCCGGCGTGCCCGCTCGCGGGCGGTGGCATATCTCTCGATATCCACCGGGCTGCCCGTGGGAATCGCGGGCCGCCCGTACATGAAACGGGAGAAATCGCTTGCCGGGGCGCTCAGCGACATGAAGCGATCGAACCGGCGCACCTGGCGCCGCTGCCACAGACCCAGCAGCTTCCCTCCGAAACGGGAGCTGAAACTCAGCGGAAGGATCATGAAGGTGGCCACGAGGGGGACACCTGCGGGCAGGAGCGAAACGATTCTGCCCGCGAGCAGCGGGCTATACGGGATGGCGATGTGAACGAGGTCGAAATTCTCCCGGTGGAGCAGCTCGCGAAGGTCTGCCCGCTTCGCCGGCAGGGGAATGCCCACCCGATTGCCGTTGAAGCGGAACCGCAGGTTGCGGGCGAGGGAATGGATCCTCGGGACGTCCGTGCGCTCCGTCGTCGACGTGAGGTAGTGGACCTCGTGGCCGACCCGGGTCAGATACCGCCCGATCTCCAAGACGATCTGCTGCACCCCGTCGGTGGAATCAAGAGTGTCGTCAATAACGAGAGCAATTTTCATCTCTTATAACGCGTTCACCGCCTGCGCGAGACGGTCCACCCCTTCAACGATCTCGTCTTCGCCGACGGCGGAGTAGGCGAGCCGCAACGAGTTCTTCGCCCCGTCGAGGAGGAAATCCGATCCCTTCACCACCGCGAGCCCACGCTCGGCGCACGCGGTGAACAACCGGTCGGTGTCGACGTCGTCGGGGAAGGTCACCCACATGAAGTACCCGCCCTCGGGTGTGGTGAACGAGGCTTGCGGGAGTTTCTCGGCCAGCGCGCCGGCGAGGGTCTCGACCCGGGAGCTCAGCGCCTTCTTCACGGTTTCGATCGACCGGTCGTACGCCCCGGAAGCGATGAATTGGTACACGATGGATTGGGCGACCATGTTCGGGGAGATGTAGGCTGCGGTCGCCAGGTCGGCGATCTTCGAGATGAGGTCCGCGGCGCCCACGAGGTAGCCCACGCGGATGCCGGGGGCGACCGTTTTGGAGAAGGACGACGCGTAGACGACCTCTCCGCCGCTGGCCTCGGAGAGCATCGTGGGTAGCCGCTCGCCGGAGAAGCGCAGCTCCACGTACGGGTCGTCCTCGAAGATCGTGAACTCGTGCTCCCGCGCGAGCGAGAGCAGCTCGGCGCGCTTCGCCGCGCTCAGGGTATAGCCCGCGGGGTTCTGGAAATTGGGGATGATGTGGGCGAGGGCGGGGGAGACGCCCCCGTCGAGAAGTTCGGCGAACGCCGCGGTGTCCACGCCGTCGGCCTCCAACGGCAACGCGTGCAGGTCCGCCCCCTGGGTCTTCAGCGAAAGAAGTGTCCGGTCGTAGGACGGGCTCTCCACGACGACGGCGTCCCCGCGGGAGACGAGCGCCTCGAACAGGAACGCATCCGCCTGCATCGAGCCGTTCGTCACGATCACGTGCTCGGGGGTCACCCCGTGCGAGGCGGCGATCCACTCCCGGAGCGGTTCGTATCCGACCGAGGTGCCGTACCCGAACGTGCGGGCCGGATCGTTGGTGAAGGCGGCATCGGCCGCGGCTTTCAACCCGTCTACGTCAACGATGTCGAGGGAGGGGGCGCCCCGGGCGAACGAAATGGGAGTGGGTTCAACAGACATGCTCGCCATTGTAGTCAAATGCCGCATTTCTGCTTTCCTCGCCGTACCCTTGGAGCGTGACCGATCTTTTTCCGTGGATGGACCCCGAATACCTCCTCAACACCTTCGGAACGGCGTTCTTCTGGGTGAGTGTCGCTATCGTCTTCGTCGAATGCGGGCTCTTCTTCCCGATCCTTCCCGGAGATTCGCTCCTGTTCGCGATCGGCCTGTTCATCCACCAGGGTCACATCGACATCCCCCTGTGGCTCGCCTGTCTCATCCTCTCGACCGTCGCGTTCGCCGGGAACGTCGCCGGCTACGAGATCGGCCGTGCGATCGGGCCGGCCCTGTACGCGCGAGACGGGCGGATCCTCAAGCGCAAATATTTCGACGAGACGATCAACTTCTTCGACAAGTACGGCAACAAGGCGCTCGTCATCGGCCGGTTCGTTCCGATCGTGCGGACCTTCGTCACCGTCGTCGCAGGAGTGGGGCAGATGCCGCGGCGGCGTTTCTTCACGTGGTCGGCAGTCGGTGCCGTGCTCTGGGCGACCGGTATCACGATCATCGGCTACTACCTCGGGCAGATTCCGGTCGTGCACAATAATCTAGAGGCGGCGATCATCCTCATCGTCGCGGTGTCGGTGCTGCCGATGGTTGTCGAGTTCTTCCTCGCTCGCCGCCGGGCGAGGCAGCAATCCTAAGAGGAGGTGGCGGTGGCTTCCGGAGCGCACGTTGACCGCCAGCTCGCCGCGCTCGCCGAGCTTACCTTCCAGCAGTGGTTCACCGGGCGGGCGGCCTACGTCCGCGAGTTCGCTCCCACGGCGGCGGATTTCGGTGAACAAGCGATGCGCGCGGACTACATCGCGGAGAAGGCGTGGTGGCTGCGCACCTACGACGCCGCGCGCCACCCGGACTATGCCGCCGCCGTCGCTGCTGCGAGCGCCGAACTTCCTCGGCCCAGCGGCAACCTTCGCAGCATGCGCCGGGGCTGGCTGGAACAGGTGGACGCCGCGATCACGAGCGCCGCGCGGAACATCCCCTCCCGGCAGTGGGCGACCACCCTCATCCCTTACGACATCATCGACGGAATTCTCCGAGGTGATTCGTGACACCGCTCGCGCAGGCGATGGCGCACTTCGCGCACGTCGCGCCGATCTCATCGCACACGAGGGCGACCCTCGCCCCGCACTTGCCGCCCCTCGTGCAGGAACTGTTCACCTACGGGGTGGGCTACATCGGCGACGGGCTCCTACGCACGGTGGACCCGATCACCATCGCGCGCGCCGTCGTCGACCTCGCCGCTCCCATCCACGCCTCCCATTCCTTCCCGATCCTCACCACCGCGTTCGGCGACGTCGTCACCGAGTGGCGTTCCCGCCTGTACCTCATCAATGCTCGGGTCGGGCGCTACATCGGGCTGGGGCGGGCGGGGCGGCTCGCCCAGGTCGTCA
The DNA here is from genome assembly GCA_021793935.1 of Actinomycetes bacterium. The sequence goes on from JAJYRV010000148.1 coordinate 5,476, forward strand.
CAGAGCTCGCCGACCCCCAGCGGCGCACGTTCCTGCTCGGCCGCGCCCCGTGGGCGGAGGCGGTGGGCGATTTCGGCGTGCCCACGCCCCTCGAGTGCTTCGCCTACGTCCCGCCGCTGTCCGTCCTTCCCCGCGGGGAAGGGGAGGTGACCGGGATCGAGCGGGTGGGGCTGCGCGAACACCTCGAGTTCCTCGCCGCGTTCCACGGCCCCGCCCAG
>JAJYRV010000149.1 GCA_021793935.1 Actinomycetes bacterium
GTTGCCCCTCGAACGCCCCCGCGAGCCGGTCGAGCATCCCGTTGAACGTGCGGGCGAGCCCAGCGACGTCATCGTTTCCGACGACGTCGATGCGCCGGTCGAGGTCGGTCTCGCTGATGACGGCGGCAGTGCGTTGCAGCTCCCGGATCGGTGCGAGCACGCGCCCGGCGGTGAACCACCCCGTCACCCCGGCAACCGCGAGCGCCACCGCGGCGATGACCGCCATCATCCACAACAGCCGGCGAGCTTCCTCGAAGTCCTGCGCGAGGAACTCCACCACCACCAGGTGGCCCGGGCGTGGGTCGCCGCTCACCTCCACCGGGATGACCGCGTAGGCGATGGCGCCCGCCGAGGTTTCCCACGTGCCGGCGACCGGTTCCTTCGCCTGCGCCGCGCGAGCGAGGAACTCCGGGTTGCGATCGAGGCGGGCGGGTGGTTCGGCCACGCTTCGCCGGTGGGGCTCACCGTCGAGGAGGGAGAAGAGGGTTTCATCGTGTTCGGGAAGGTTATGCTGCAAATGCGCGCTCAGCAGGTCCGCGACCTGCCGGTAGTCCTCGCCCGTCGTCGGATCGGGCCGCTCGGCGAAATCGTGAAGCTTCTCGGCCTCGTGCGCAAGCTCGAGGTTCGCCCGTGCCTCCACCCGGGCGAACATCACCCGCGCGGTGGCCCCGACGATGACGACGGCCGCCAAGGTCACGATGACCATGATCCAGGCAAGGATGCGGGTGCGGGCGCTCGCGGCACTGCGCCTAGTCATCGTCGAGGTCGTCGTCATCGTCATCGTCGTCGCCGTATCCGGGGCCGCACCAGTCCTCGTCGTCCGGGTCATCGTCGGGATCGCAGTCACCGGCGGGCTTGGGCGCGGGGCCGGGCACGACGACCGCTTCGCTCGGGGAGGGCGCGGGCGCCTCCGTGTGGGTGGGAGCGGGGGAGCTTTCGGACGGCGAGGGGGACTCTTCCGGCGGTTTCGACGGGTCCGGGCCGCCGCCGGGGGAGATGACGACGGCGGGGCCCAGGTCGGGCGGGTCGGTATCCACGAGAGCTTCCACGCCGAACCACGCCCCCACGAGCACCGCGAGCGCCACGGGCACTGCCAGCCATCCCTTGTGTCTCATCGGTACCCAGTCCACCAGCCTTTACCGAGAAGGAAAGGTTCGTGAGAGGTTTCTCATCTACCGGCGCCGGCGCCGACGCCCGACGACGACCATCGAGCCCGGTGGGAGGACGGCATCGGGGTCGAGGCGGGGCGGCACGGCGGACAGGAAGATCGCGAAGGTCGCTGGGGCGCGTTGGGCGAGTTCGAGGCGCCCACCGTCGGCAGCGATGAGGTCGCGGGCCACGGCGAGCCCCAACCCGGTACCGCCTCCCCCCGTAACGTGCCGCTCGAAGATGTACGGGGCGATCTCGTCGTTGATCCCCTCACCTTCGTCCGTCACTTCGATGACGACGCCGGCATCTCCGCCGAGTTTGGGGTCGCGGACCCGCACGGTCGTGCGCCCCGCGCCGTATTTCAGGGAGTTCTCCAACAAGGTCGCGATGACCTGGCTGAGCGCGCCGGGGGTGGCAAGCACCTCGGTCGCGCCCGGCTCGGTGAACTCCAGTTCCCGCTCCGCACGTTCGAAGCTCGGTTCCCACTCGGTGGCCTGCTGTTCGAAGATCTCCTTGAGCACCACGGCCTCGGTGCTACCGCCATCGGTCTTGCGTGAGGACTTGAGCAGGTCATCGACCACGCCCACGAGGCGCTCGATCTGGTCGAGGCTGGCCGAGGCTTCCTCTTCGATGTGCGGATCGGTCGTGATGAGTTGGATCTCCTCCAACCTCATCGACAACGCGGTGAGCGGGGTGCGCAGCTGGTGGGACGCGTTCGCCGCGAACTCCCGTTCGGAGGCGAGGCGCGCAGCCATGCGTTCCGAGGACCGGGTGAGTTCGGCAGCAACGAGATCGATCTCCTCCACGCCGGAATCGAGTTGCTGCGGACGCACCTGCCCGGCCCCGAGCTGTTCGGCACTCGCCGCGAGGTAGATCAGCGGAGCAGCCAGGCGCCGGGCCTGGCGGCTCGCGACGAAGGCAGCGACCCCGAACGCGACGACCGAGGCGATGATGACGAGGATGACCACTTGCGCCCCGCGCCAGAACAGCACGCTGGAGGGGATCGTCACCCGCACCTCGGCGCCCGTGGCCGAGGAGGGTTGGATCGCCTGGAACACCTTCTTCGGATCGTCCGGCACGGGCGGCCCGGCCGTCACCACCCCATATTGGGTGACGACTACGATATGCAGCGGCAGATCCGGATCCTCCCACACCCACCGGTCCAGGGAGTCCTCATCGACTTCCAACCCCATGGCGAGCCGGGAGTCGACCGCAAGGGCGATCGATTTGGTACGGATCTCTAGGTTGGAGGCGATTCCGTCTTGCACCATGAGGGCCCCGAAAATCCCCATGGGCAGGCCGAGCAGCAACACGGCCACAGCGACTGCGGTGATCGTTGCCGTGAGAACTCGGCTGCGCAAGGCTAGTACTCGCCGGTCTCGAACCTGAAGCCCATGCCCCGAACGGTGGAGATGTAACGCGGAGAGCCGGCGTCGTCACCGAGTTTGCGGCGGAGCCAGGAGACGTGCATGTCCAACGTCTTCGTCGATCCCGTGGGATCGGCCGCCCAGACCTCTCGCATGAGCACGTCCCGGGAAACCACGGAACCCGCATCCCGGATGAGCACCTTGAGCAGCTCGAACTCCTTGGCCGTGAGCTGCAGTTCCCGTTCGCCTTGGAACGCGCGGTGCGCGTCGACGTCGAGCCGAACATCCTGGGCGCTCAGGTCTCCCGTCGCGCTCTCCTCCCCGCCCGCACGACGCAGAAGCGCGCGCACCCGGGCAAGCAGCTCCGCGAGGCGGAAGGGTTTCGTAACGTAATCGTCCGCGCCGGCGTCGAGCCCGACGACGAGGTCGACCTCGTCCGCGCGCGCCGTCAGCACGAGGATCGGCGTGGAAAGGCCCTGATTCCGGATCCAGCGGGCGACGTCCAGGCCGTCCATGTCGGGCAGGCCGAGATCCAGGACGACGAGGTCCGCGCTGGCCGCTTCTTCGATGGCGCCGCGCCCTGTGCCGTGCACAGAAACGTCATACCCTTCGCGGGTAAGCGCCCTTGCCAAAGGCTCGGCAATGGCTGGGTCATCTTCTGCTAATAAAACTCGGGTCACAAGACTATGGTATGGCATAGCGCGAAATTTTGACGTCGCCTTGCTATGACGCCCCGCACATTTCGCTCCGTCTGCCACGGAATTTACACGATTTTAGGCCTTTAGGCTTACTTTAACTATCATTTTCGTTCGTGCCGTAGCCCGAGCCGGTCCCCTCCCCCTCACCGGCGCTATCGTGGGCGGCGCGGGCGGCGGCACGGCGTTTGAGCCGGACCGGGTTCACCGCCCCCATGCCGGCCACGCTCGTCGCCTCCAGCGGCTCGAGGTCGAACTCCGTGTTGTCCTGCTCCAGGATCGCCGCGGAGACGTCATCCATGAGCACAGTTCCCGCGGCCGCGAGATCGTTCAGTCGGGAGGCGAGGTTGACGATCGGCCCGAAAATGTCCCCCGAGCGGGACAGCACCCGCCCCCACACCACCGAGGAGCGCACGGGCAGGTCCACCTCGGCGAGCATGTCGACCAGGTCGGTCGCGACCCGCGCCCCGGCCTTAAGGTCGTCGGCGACGTACAGCACGGCGTCCCCGACCGTCTTGACCACCCGGGCGCCGTTCGCCGCGACGACATCCCGGGCCGTCGACTCGAATTCCTTGACGATCTCCGCGAGTTCGTCGCGCGTGAGCTGGACTGTGCGGGAGGTGTAGCCGACCATGTCCATGAACCCCACCGCGCGCTCGAGCGGAAGCTGTTCCTCCGAGGTGCTCAGCCCGGTCGTTTTGGAGAACTGTTGATCGATGCGGCCAAGGAGGGCGGCCAGTTGCCGGCGCCACGTGTAGATGAGTTGGCTCTCGAGCAGAGGCTTCATATCCAGGAACCGGTCGAGCACGACCAACCGGGCCGAGACATCGTCGAGGTGGAACCGCTCCGAGATCTCCTCCACGAGCGCCTCGACCTGCCACAACACGAGCCGATCCATCGAGTGCCCCTGGGCGCGCACGAGGTTCTGGCTCGTGGGAAAGGTGACCTTATCGTCGAGCACCGCACGGGCCATCTCGCGGATCGCCTCGACGTCAGCGTCGGTGAAGTGCACCTCCGTCAGCGGAACATCGGGAAAGCCCATCGAGCGCCAATAGGAGCGCACGTCACCGATGGTGATGCCGATCTGCTTCGCGACCTGCGTGATGGTATAAACCGGCCCTGATCCGAGCAGCTCCGCGTGGACCACCTCATACGTCGAGTGCGGTTCAGGTTGGTTCATAATTTCTTAGCCTAGCGGCGCCTGGAGTCGAGTGTGGGCGATGTCACCGTTAAGGATACGCCGCACCCCGGTGGAGGTTTCAACCACGAGCGCCCCATCGGGATCGATTCGCGCGGCCGTACCCGTAATTTCCCGCGGTTCGGCTCCCTCGGGAAAAAGCACGGCAACCCGTTTGCCAAGCGTGTGGCAACGCGAGGCCACGGCGGCGCCAATCTCGGGCAGTTCGGGGGCGCCGGCGGGGATCGCGCGGGCAAGTTCGGCGCGGATCTCGTGCGCGAGGTCGCTCGCGTCGGCGTCCGTGCCCAGGCTCGCCCCGCTCGGCACGGCCACGTCGCCCTCGAGGTTGAGGCCGATCCCAACGATGCACACGGGAGCGCCTTCCGAGTCACTGCCCACGGTGCCGAGGATCCCCCCGACCTTTTTGATCCCGTACCAGCCGGGGACGTCGTCGGAACTGTGGATGACGATGTCGTTGGGCCATTTCAGCCGGGTTTCGATCCCGCGGGCGGCAAGGGCGTTGATGACGGCGAGCCCGGCGCGCAGCGCGATCGTGCCCCAGGTTTCCACCGGCGCCACCGGGCGCAGGACGTAGGAGACCGTGAGCGCGCGGACCCCGGCGGTGTTCCACTCCCGGCCGCTGCGGCCCCTGCCCCGGTGCTGCTGCTCGGCGCGGAGCCCGGACAGGTGCGGCCACTCATCAGCGCGGTCGGCGACGGCGCGCAGGAGATCATCTTGGGTCGATGCGGTTTCGGGGACGACGAGGATCGGCATTGCTCTACCCTCTCACCTGAACCTGGGGATTTCCGGAGAGGGGGCTGGGTCTTTTCGCGTCTCGAGGTCGTACGTCACCCGCACGAGCCCATCACTTGCCGTGGCGTGGTGGCCGCGCAGGGTGAGGTGGACCTCGGCGTCAACCTCTCCGAACAGGCGATGGCCGCGGCCGAGGAGGATCGGCGCGATGGACACAGTGATTTCGTCGATGAGCTCCGCGGCGAGGAAGGACTGGATGGTCTGCCCGCCGTCGATGTAGGCGCGCCGCGCGCCCAGGCCGCTGAGGAGCGCGGCCGCCTCCCCAACGCCGCGGGCGAGTTGGATGCGGGGATCGCTCGGAAGGCTCGTGCTCAGCACGATCACAGGTTTACCGGTGAAGGGCCACTCATCGAAGCCCGCGACGGTTTCGTAGGTGCGGCGGCCCATGACAACCGCGTCGACGGAAGGAAAGAAGGTCTCCCACTCCCGGGCGGGATGATCCGTGGCGGAGCCGGTATGGGCTTTTGGCGCCGGGTCGGTGAGAGATCGGA
>JAJYRV010000150.1 GCA_021793935.1 Actinomycetes bacterium
GGCGCGCGTTGAGAGCGAGGCGCCCAACTTCGGTGCCGACATGCAGTGGGGCCAGCTCGAATCCAACGCATTGCGCGGCGTGGACGAGGACTTCTTCGAGCCCTACGACTCCCCCACCTGGGAGGACGTTCCGGACAACTTCAAGGACCCCGAAGGCCGCTGGTACGGCTGGTCCTACTGGTACGACCTCATCGCGGTGAACACCGAGGTGCTCGAGGCCAAGGGTCTCGACACCCCGACCTCTTGGGCCGACCTCACCGACCCGCAGTACAAGGGCGAGATCATCATGCCGGATCCGGGTACCTCCGGCACCGCCTACCTGATGATCTCCACCATTCTGCAGATCATGGGCGAGGACGAAGGTTGGGAATACTTCGAGGAACTCAACGAGAACGTCGGGCAGTACACCAAGTCCGGCACCCAGCCCGCCCAGCTCGTGGGCCAGGGCGAGTACGCGGTCGGGATCACCTGGGACCAGGCCGTCTTCGACCGGATCGAAGAGGGCTACCCGATGGAAGCGGTCATCCCGGAAGAAGGCGTGGGCTACTCCCTCGACGTCGTGTGGATGTTCAAGGACACGAAGAACCGCGACGCGGTGGAGAAGATCATCGACTTCATCGGCTCTGATGAAGGGATGGAATCGGCTGCGCAGGTGCGCTCGCTCGTGACCAAGCCGGGCTTTGAGGGCAACACCGAGGTGGAGAACCTCGAAGATCACCTCATCGACTACGACGCCGTCTGGGCCGATCAGAACCAAGACGAGATCATGAAGCGCTGGCGCGACACGTTTGGGACTATCGAAGAGTGAGTGCCCAAGCAGGAACTGCTCTCGTCGCCGAGGACCTCACCGCTGGTGCAGGTCCTCGGCGCCGCGCTGGGAAGGGTTTTTGGCGAGAACCGGGCTTCGCGATCGCAACGATCATCATGGGCGTTGCCATCCTCGTGTTCATCGTGTTGCCGGTCCTCGCTGTGCTCGTGCGTTCGGTGGGCGTGGGCGGGGACGGTTTCACCCTCGACAACTACTCCGCCTTCTTTGACCGCTACTACCTGGGTGCCTACTGGAACAGCATCAAGGCCGCACTCCTGTCGACGCTCATCGTCGTGGCCCTCGGGGTGTTCGTGTCGTTGTACGTCACCCGTGGCAGGGGCATCGGGTCCAAGTTCGTTTCCGGGATCGCGCTGCTCCCCCTCGTTGCGCCGCCGTTCGTGTTCTCGCTGGCGCTCATCATCTTGTTCGGCCGCCGCGGACTGGCAACGAACTGGCTCAACTCCACCTTCGATCTGAACCTGAGCATCTACGGGTTCAAAGGGGTCGTGCTCGCTCAGGTGCTGGGGAACTTCCCAGTCGCCTACATGCTCATCGAGACGACGATGCGTTCGCTCAACCCCACGCTGGAAGCCGCCTCCCAGGACCTAGGCGCGAGCCAGTGGCGCACCCTCACGCGGGTGACGCTGCCGCTTTCCAAGGTTGGGATCACCAAGTCGGCGCTGCTCGTGTTCGTCATGGCGATCGCGGACTTCTCCAACCCGCTCGTCATCGGAGGAAACACGCGTTTTCTCGCCTCCGAGACGTATCTGCTCGTCGTCGGCCAGTTCAACCTGGAACTCGCAGCCGTTGCTTCAGTTTTCCTCATCATCCCCGGGGCGCTCATCTTCATCCTGCAGACCTACGTGATGAAGGGCGATGTCACCTCCATTGACACCGACTCCGGCGCGGGGCACAACCCGCTCACCGGCTGGGTACGCGGCCTCGTCACCACGGTGACCTATGCGTTCAGTGCGTTTGTGCTGCTCATGTTCGGCATGGTCGCGGTCGGTGCCTTCGTGAAGATCCCGGGGGTCAATAACTCCTTCACCCTCGACAACTTCGGTGGGACGGCAAGCACGACGGCGCTGACGAACTCCATCGTCGTCTCCCTCCTCGCAGCGATCCTCGCCGCAGCGCTGGGGATGTTGCAAGGGTTCCTGTTCGTACGCAAACCCATCCCGGCCAAGCAGAGCCTGGAGTTCCTCACCCTGTTCGGCCTCGCCGTGCCCGGCACGGCGATGGGGATCGGCTACCTCATCATGTTCGGTGGGGCGCCGTTCTTCTGGACGAACACCGTGGGCCTCCTCATCGTCAACATGGCCTTCCGCAAGATCGGAGTGGGAATGCAGGCCGCGATTGCCAAGATGCACCAGATCGACGAGTCGATGGAGGAGGCCTCCGCCGACCTGGGGGTGGGTCCCTACCGCACCTTCGCCCGCGTGATCGTGCCCATCATGGCGCCGAGTTTCGTGGCGGGGTTCGTGTACGCCTTCATGACCGCAATGGTTTCGGTATCCGCGGTGATTTTCCTCGTCGGGCCGGGCACTGAACTCGCGGCGACGTACATCCTTACCCTCGCGGAATCCGCAAAGGTCGGAATGGCCTGCGCTGTTTCCCTCGTACTAATTGTTATCGTGCTCGCCTCCCTTGCCCTGCTCAAGGTGATCGAGCGACGATTCGGTGTGAAAATTTAAGGCGCATTGACATGTCAGACGCATTCTTACAACTCGCGAATATTTCCAAATCCTACGGTAAGGTACGGGCGCTCACGGACGTGACGATCGATATCCGCCAGGGCGAGCTAGTCTCCTTCATCGGCCCATCCGGGTGTGGGAAGACGACGCTGCTGCGCACGATCGGCGGGTTCCACCACCAGGACTCCGGCACTATCACCCTCGACGGGGAAACTATTGACCACCTCCCGCCCGAAAAGCGCGCGACGGGGATGGTGTTCCAAAGTTACGCGTTGTTTCCCCACATGTCGGTGGCGAAGAACGTTGCATACGGGCTCAGCGGGGTCGGCCGGGCCGAGCGCGCGAAGCGGGTGGAAGAGGCCCTCGCCCAGGTGCGCCTTCAGGGTTATGGCGATCGCAAACCCGCCGAGCTTTCCGGTGGCCAGCAACAGCGGGTCGCCATCGCCCGGTGCCTCGTGCTGCAACCGAAACTGCTCCTGCTCGATGAGCCGCTCTCGAACCTCGACGCGAACCTACGGGTGATCATGCGCGATGAGATCCGCCGGATCAAAGACGAACTGGGCATCACCGTCCTGTTCGTCACCCACGATCAGGAAGAAGCGCTGAGCATCTCCGATCGGATCCTCGTGCTCAAGGACGGCGTCACCCAACAGATCGGCACCCCGCAGGAAGTGTACGACTTCCCCGCGAATGAGTTCGTCTCCAGGTTCGTGGGGCAAGCGAACCTCGTCCGTGGGCGTCTCACCGGTAGCGCGGGCGCGCTGCGCCTGGAGGCGGGCGGAGTCTCGTTCCCCGTGAGCGGGCTGCGCGGGAAGATCGATGGTCAGGACCGCACGCTCACCGAGCCCGAGGAGGTTGACCGCCTCGTCCTGCTGCGTCCCGAACGGATTCGCATCGATGAGAACTCCGAGATCGGCGGTGAACTCACGAACATCGTCTACAACGGTTCGTTCACCCGCTACACCCTCACCGTCGGGGACCTGGAGCTCACCGTGGATGAGTCGAATTCGGCTCGCGTGACGAAGTATCAGGTGGGTGACCGGCTGGGGATCTCTCTTCCCGGCACGCCCTACCTCATCGAGGCATAGTCCCTACCCCGCGGGGGCGATGTTGAAATTGTCCCGGAACACGTTCGTCGGGTCGTATCGGCGCTTCAATTCACGTAACCGGCCGAGGGTCGCCGGCGGGAACGCATCCTGCAGTTCCCGCTCACCCCGGCCGGTTTCGAAGCTCAGATACAATCCCGTGAAATGTGGCCGAAGCACGTCCCAGTAGGGGTCCAACCCGCGGGCAGATCCCATCGCGAGCACGGAGAACTGGGCACTGCGGTGGGCGAAGGCCGTCGCCTCGGGCGGTACGTCCCGGGTCGCCCCTCCTAGTGCTCGGATCTGGAAAAACCCGGTGCGGCCGCTTCGCAGCAAGTTGCTCGCCTCGGCGGCGAAGTCTTCGGTGAGGGTCTCGAGCAGGCCGGATCGCGCTGTGGGTTCTCCCGCGCCCTGGTGACCCACGCGGGGGCCGGCGGCGACCAGCGCATGATAGGGAACGACCATCGCGTTGTGTTGCAGGAGCGTGCCGGGCTCGGCCAGCGGCTGGAGCCGGGCCAGAATTGTTTGTGGGTCTTCGGAGTCGACGACGTTCATCGTGTGGGCGATGAGTTGCCCTCCCCGGGCCCCGCCGACGGTTAAGAAACTCGTGGTGTCCCGCGGCGAGGCTTCAACGGCGGCGCCCCACCGGTGGAGGAACCGAGCCGGGTCGGCGCTGATATCGAAGGCGAACTGGCCGAACCCGACGCTGGTGACCGGCACGGCGTCGAATTCGAATTCCACGACCGTTCCGAAGTTGAAACCTGCCCCGCGCATTCCGAAGAACAGTTCGGGGTTCTCCGTTTGGCTCACCGTGAGGACGTCACCGTTCGCAAGTACCAGCGTGAGCGAGGTGATCCGGTCGATCGTCAGGCCGTGGGAGCGGGAGAGGAACCCGATCCCGCCCGCGGTGGCGAGCCCGCCCACCCCTACTCCACCGGAATCGCCGGAGCTCAGGGTGAGTCCGTGGGGGGCAAGCGCTGCCGCGACGTCACCCCAACGTGCTCCGGGTCCGATCCGCACGCGGTTGTTCTCGCCCACCTCGATCCTGCTTAGGCGGGCGAGGTCAATCACGATGCCACCGTTGTTCGTCGAGCGCCCGGAGAACCCGTGCCCGCCCGAGCGCACCGAGAGGGGCACATCCTGCCGCGCGGACCACGCAACCGCGCGTTGGACCTCGGCGGTGGTGGCTGGGCGCAGTACGAGACCGGGGTTGCCGCTGCGGAGGTAGGTGGAGCGCACGGCGCTGAACCCCGGGTCTCCCGGTTCCACGGCCGTAGCTGCGAGCTCCGCGGGCACCGAGTCGTAGTCGATCCCCGCGCGGCGCAGACGCCGAACCTTCGCAGGCACGACCGGCCCGACCCGGGTTCCCCGCGCTCGGCGTTCGGCGGCGACGGCTTCTCGGCAAGTATGGGCCGCGCGGGCAAACTCCGCGAGGTCACGGCGGTCACCAACGGCCCAGATGAGGGTATCCACGCCAGTGTCGAGGGCGAGCCCAGCGGGCGCGTCCTGACTGGTGAGGAACCGGATCCGGCGGATTTCACCGGGTTCGCGCCCTTCGCGTAGCGCCAGCGCATCGATCTCGCGCTGCGTGGCGAGGAGGGACGGCGTGCCGGAGGTGAGGACGGCGCCGTCCCCGTGGGCGGCGACCTCCTCAGTGTTGTTGCCGGTGAGGTAGAGGTGGACCGGGATCCGGTGCGCGGGGGCGGGCCCGCCCTGGGCGCCGCGGAGGTGAACGCGTTTCCCGGAGAAGTGCACGGGCGCGGATGGGTCCCACATTCGCGGCAGGAGGCCGACTGCGTCGGCGAGCGACGCCGGACTCCCGGTCAGGAGCAGTTCGAGCCGGCCAGCGGTGAGCAGGTCGAGGCTCGCCGCCGCACGCGCGAGTACCGCGGGGTTTTCTTCGCCGACGTCGATGCGCGCGAGGAGCCGCGCGGCTTTCGTAGCTCCGGCGAGCCAACCGATCGCCGTCCACGGATCGTATTCAGGCAGGTCGACGGCGAGGATATCGGCGCCCGCCTCTTCCGCCGCCTTGGCAAGCGCGGCGAGCTCCGTGGGG
>JAJYRV010000151.1 GCA_021793935.1 Actinomycetes bacterium
CCATGCCCGCGTCCGCGGCGGGGTTCAGCCCACCACCGGCGGCATCCGGTTCCGGCAGCGGGTCACCGTTATCCGCGTTCGATCCCCCTTGCACGAGGTAGAAGCCGCCCGCGGGGATTGCGCCGGCGAGGTCCACCTTGCCGGTTCCGGTGTTCGACTTCGACCTGTACTGCAGGCTCCACCCATCGAGATCAATTGCCGCGTCCGTCGGGTTGTACAATTCCACGAACTTATGGGTGAAGGGCTGGTTGGCGCTCCCGCCCCGCGTGTAAATCTCGTTTATGACGACATCATCGCCGTCAGGGCTGGCAGCGGCAGGTGCCGTAGCGAGCACCGGTGCCAGCAGTAGAACTCCTACAGCCGCCGCGGCTGTTCCCCTGCCCCGCCTCTTCGCGCGGGCTATCCAATGCGCTCTCAAAAATAACTCCATCGTTACGTAGTCAGATTTTTCTCAATCATCGACCCGCGCTCCGGGCGACGATGCTCAGGCACGGATTGCCTATGGTTCCATAGACGGAGCAAGAAGTTAAGTAGCAACCTCCCGTCCACGGTTTTTGGTGCAGACTTGCCGAAAGTCCGCTATGGTTCCGGGACGAACATTTTCGAAATTGATCGATTTAGGGAACCTCATGACAACGAAGTTGAGTTCCGGTCGAGCGCGTTTTCGGCGTTCGACCGCGGCCCTGGGAATAGCGGGCCTCACGCTGGCCGGGCTTGCGGGCCCCGCCCTCGCTGACGGCGAGGATCCAGATCAGCCCACGAATAGCGAACCGTCGGACGATGGCCAGCCAACCGGCGAAGATGATACCGAGGAGGGGCAAGCGGAAAGCCCCACCGAAGAACAACCCGAGGCGGAGAAGGACCTCGGTGAGGAAGACTCCTCAGAGGACGGCGGATCTGCCGAGGCCGACGCATTAGACGAGGACTCGGAGTCGAAAGGCCGTTCCGATGACGATGAGGCCGAGGAAGAAGCTCAGATCTCTCCCCTGTCCGTCAGTGAGGATGGGACAGAACTCACCATCGACCTCGTAGGAATAAACGACTTCCACGGCCGCGTCGATGAAGGGCGCGGAGATATCACGGACGACGACGGCGACGTCATCGGATTCGATGACGGAGCTGCGGTACGTCTCGCCGCCGCCGTCGAGGACGCGCGAGCGAACAACCCCGATACATTCTTCGTCGGCGCAGGTGATCTGTTCGGCGCTTCGACCTTCACGTCGATGGCCGGCAATGACAACCCGACAATTGACGTTCTCAATGCGATGGGCCTGGATGTTTCATCCGTCGGGAACCACGAATTCGACGAGGGGATCGACGTCCTCAACGCGCGCATCGACGGCGCCGCCATCGGAGAAGTCGACTACTCGCAAGTGGGGTGGCCCTACCTCGGCGCGAACGTGCTCGACAGCGCGACGGAGGAGTCCGCCCTAGAGGAATACGAGGTCCTGTCTACCGATAATGGCGCGGAGATCGCCGTCGTTGGGGTCGTCACTCAGGAGACGCCGTTCCTGGTCACCCCAAAGGGGATCGAAGGACTCGAATTCACCGACCCCCTCGATGCTATCGAGCGCGTCATCGACGAGGAAGAAGACGTCCAGAACGCCGACGCCATCGTCGTCCTCACGCACGACGGCGGGTCGAACAAGGAAGCGGTTGAAAACACCGCGACGGACTTTGGTCAGTTCGCACAGGAAATGGCGGACCGCGGTGATATTGCGGCGATTTTCTCCGGGCATACCCACACGTTGTATGAAGCGGATGTGGATGGAATGCCGGTCATCCAGACCGGCGCCTACGGCGAGAATCTCGGAAAGATCACGTTGACGTTCGATGACGAGGACGGAGACTGGGAGTTCGCGAGCGCCTCGAGCGAAATGATCTCGCTCGAGGACTACGCCGTGCCCGAGGATAACGCCGTCGTCACACACGTTCGTGAGATCGTGGAAGCTGCGGTTGCAGAGGCCGACGACATCGGCAAAACGGTCATCGGAGAGGCGGGCGCGGACCTGTTACGCGCGACGCACACCGATCCGGGCACAGGCACCGAGGGAGAGAACCGAGGCGGGGAATCGACCATCTCGAACCTCATCGCCGATGCTCAACTGTGGGGCGTGGCGGACCAGGGCTCGGTGCCGGAGGAGGAACTCCCGGAGATCGCCTTCATGAACCCGGGCGGTGTACGGACTGATATCACGGAAGGCAATGTCAGCTACAAACAGGCGGCGAGCGTGCAACCGTTCGCGAACACGCTCGAAACATTCGACCTCACCGGAGCGCAGATCAAGCAGGTGCTCGAAGAGCAGTGGCAACCCGATGGGGTTTCCCGGCCGTTCCTCAAGCTTGGTGTGAACGAGGAATTCTTCTACACCTACGACCCGGAAGCACCTCGGGACGAACGCGTTACCCAGATGTTTCTTAATGGCGAACCGATCGTGCTCGACGAGTCGTACCGCGTGGTAGCCAATAACTTCCTCGCCTCCGGGGGAGACAACTTCTTCACTCTCGGGGAGGGGAGCAACTACGCAGACACCGGCTTGGTCGACCTGCAGGCGTTCGTCAAGTACTTCGAAAGTAACGACGTCGTCAACCCGGACTACCGTCAACGCGCCGTGGGTGTGCACTGGGCTACCGGCGACGAGGGCGTCTACGACGCCGGTGACCCGGTTGAGATCGCGTTGTCCTCACTGGTCTTCGCGAACGATGAGCCGAAGTCGGAAACCGTTTTCGCCTCGCTCACGAATTCCGAAAGCGGTGAGAGCATCGAACTCGGTGAGTTCGACGTCGACCCGGAGATCATCAACACCACCGACGAGATGGGCCGCGCGCTCGTGGAGTTCGCGATGCCGGAGATCGACCCTTCCGAAGATGACTCCGATTCTTGGGTCTTGGAGATCACCGACGACCTCGAGCTCCTCTCCCTCGCGTGGGGCATCACGGTGGAGCAGGACTCCGAAGGTCCACCTCCCCCACCGGATGAGGGTGAGGACGAGGACACCGATGACGAGCCCGGCGCTGGACCCGGGGGCGAGATGCCCGAGACGGGTACCGACGTCAACGGGATGCTCATCGCGAGCGCGATCCTCCTCGCTATCGGGGGGACGGCCCTGGCCGTGCGCCGTCGGCAGACGATGAGTTAAGCCGAGCAGGCGTGTCGCGCCGCGCGAGATAACGCGACCCGGGCGACCACCTCTACCATCGGGTGGGGCCCGGGTCGTGTGCTGCGTGCAGCACTTCCATTGCACCCCAGGTCTGCCCCCGGTCGCAAGGCGGGTTGGGCCGCCGGCGGCACGGCTAGGCGAGCCGCCAGTCGATCGGATCGGCACCCAGATCCTGCAGCAGAGCGTTCGTTCGGGAGAAGGGGCGCGAGCCGAAGAACCCGCGCGAGGCGGACAGCGGCGAGGGATGCGGAGATTCCACGACCGGGGTCGCGCCCAGCTTCGGCTTGAGCGACTGGGCATCCCTGCCCCACAGGATCGCCACGAGCGGGGTTTCGCGGCGAACCAGGGCATCGATGGCCGCGTCAGTGATCGCTTCCCACCCCTTGCCACGATGGCTGGCGGGCTTGCCCGGGCGCACAGTGAGCGAGCGGTTGAGCAGGAGCACGCCGGCATCGGCCCACGCACGAAGGTCCCCGTGCGCCGGGGGCGGGAAACCGAGATCCGCTTCTAGCTCCTTGTAGATGTTCACCAGCGATCGGGGGATCGGCCGCACGTGGGGCTGCACCGAGAAGCTCAGGCCCATCGCGTGCCCGGGCGTGGGATACGGGTCCTGCCCCACGATGAGCACGCGGACATCCGCCAGGGGCCGCGTGAATGCCGCGAGCACGTGTTCACCCGCGGGCAGGTACCCGTGCCCGTCGGCCACCTCCTGGCGGAGGAATTCGCCTAGTTCCCGGATCTTCGGCTCCACCGAGCCCAACGCTCGGGCCCAGCCGGGGTCAATGAGTTCAGACAGTGGTTGAGGCACGGGTCCAATTCTGGCAGCAAAGCGCCCGGGGTTCCATCGTCGAGCGCGGTTCAGCGCCCAGGAAAGTGTCAAACTCGCTTGACACGCGGGGGAGGGTCGCGCATGATTTACATGACAAGCATGCTTGTCATAGGCAGAACGCAGCGAGCAACATCGGAATCGAGCGTGAAGAACAACATCCGCGAGTTACGCCAGGGCGCCGGCCTCTCGCAGGCCGCGTTGGCGAAGGACCTCGGCGTCTCGCGCCAGACGGTCAACTCCATCGAAACCGGCCGGTACGACCCCTCCCTCCCCCTGGCCATCACCATGGCCAGGTATTTCCGACGCACTGTTGAGGAGATCTTTCATGTCGACGAATAACCTATCCGCCAAGCACGTCGCCGTGATCGTGACGGCCGCGCTCCTCACCATCGCCGGGATCGTGACCCTAGGGATGTTCCTGCGCGAGCACGGCCCGGGAAACATGGGCAACGGCTTCTTCGCCGGGGCCGGCCTCGGGATCGCCGCGCTTGCGATCGCCTGGTGGCGCGCGGTCCGCCACCCGAGCTCGGCGACGACCTTGGAGCGCGGGTGGACGATGACCGGAGACGAGCGGGATGACGCCGTACTCACCCGGGCGCTCGCCGTCGTCGGGATCTGCGCGGTGCCCATGGTGGCTGCGGCAACGATCATCCTCAGCGTTGGCGGTCCCCTCGAACCCGTTCTCGCGATGACGAACTTTGCGCTCATCGCCGTGTTCGCCGTCGCCTTCGCCGTGATCAACCGCCGCAACTGACGCCGCGCCCCGGGGTCAACGGCGGCTGAAGGCCTCGATCCGCTCCAACGCACCGGCCACGGCCTCGGCCCCGGCGGCGAACGACAGCCGCACGAAGTTCCCGCCGTTCGCCCCGTCGAAGTCCGATCCGGGCACGAGCGCAACACCGGCTTCCTCGAGCAGCGCGGCGGCCCAGGCGGAGGAGTCCTCGTAGTCCCCGAGCGGCACCGCCCCGTAGAGGTAGAACGCGCCGTCGGCGGGCGCGATCGGCCCCCACCCGAGGCGAGGTGCGCCGTCGAGCGCGATCTGCCGTACTCGGGCAAGCTCGGCGACCCGCGCGTCGGCCTCGTCGTAGGCCTCGGGCGAGAACGCGGCGAGCACTGCTCCCTGGGCGGGGCTGGGCGGGCTCAGGGCGACGTTACCGGCGAGCGCGTCGATCGCCGAGCGCAGTTCCTCGGGCATGATCATCCATCCGATGCGCCACCCCGTCATCCCCCAGTACTTGGAGAACGAGGAGACGATGATCGCGTGCGGGTCGAGGTTCGCCACGCACACCCCGCGCGGGTGGTCGCCGCTCGTGTAGGTGATGCCGTGGTAGATCTCATCGGAGACGATCCGCACCCCACGGGCATGGCACCACGCGACGAGTTCCCGCAGCCGCGCCTCGCTGATCATCGTCCCGGTCGGGTTCGCCGGGGAAGCGAGCACAATGCCCCGAATCGGCCCCTGCTCGTGCACCTCGGCGAGCGCCGCGACCGTCGGTTGAAAGTCCGTCTCCGGCCCGCAGTCAATTTCGACGACGTCGATGCCCAGCGTCCGCAACAGGTTCCGGTAGGCGGGGTAGCCCGGGCGGGTGAGCACGACCCGATCACCGGGGTTGAACGCC
>JAJYRV010000152.1 GCA_021793935.1 Actinomycetes bacterium
GGTGACGTGTTTCGCCGACGGCTACCTCGTGGGCGCGGTCCTCGACCGCCACGGCACCCGCAGTGGGCGGTACTGGGTGACCGAAACCGGGCTCGTCGTGTTCGCCTCCGAGACCGGGGTGGTTGATCTCGACCCCTCGACGATCACGAAGAAGGGCCGGCTCGCCCCCGGCGAGCTCATCGCCGTCGACACGGTCGTGGGCAACCTGCTGCCCTCCGACGCCGTGCGCGCCCAGATCGCCTCCAAGCACCCCTACGGGCAGTGGCTGCGGGAGAACCTCACCGAGATCGACGCCGACGACGCGTTCCGCCCCGCTGATACCCGCCCCTCGGCCGAGGTCGACCCGGCCTACCACCTCACCGCCGCCGGCGTGGACGCGGTGCGCGATCTCGCCGCCGGTAAGGGCCTCGCCCCCGACCGGGTGGCCTCCCGCCAACTCACCTTCTTCGACCGCTTCCGATCCCAGCGCTCCCAGCTCACCACCCCGTATATCGACGCCGTCGCCGTGCCCGCGCCCCGGGAAGTTTTCCTCGGCCCCGAACGCAACGTGCTGCGCGACGGCCCCGAGCACGCTCGGAAGGTCTCGTTGCCCGGGCCGGTGCTCGCCACCGGTGGTCTGCAGGATCTGCGCGAGCACTTGCGGGTGCATTCGATCACCGGGGTGTATTCCACCGGCTCCTCGGCGAGGACCGGGATGCGCAAGACCCTCGACAACGTGCGCTCGCATGTGGATCGCGCGATCGAGGCCGGCGCGCAGGTCCTCCTGCTGAGCAACCGCGGCGCGCGAAGCGGCGCGAGCATCGCCGTCCCCTCCCTGCTGCTGGCCGCCACCGCCCATGAACACCTGCTGCGCACCGGCAACCGTGGCCGGGTGAGTCTCCTGGTCGAGGCGGGCGACGCGGTCGAACCCGTGCACGTACTGCGGCTCCTCGCCGCCGGCGCCGAGGCCGTCGTGCCCTACCACGGTGAGGCGATCGCGGGCGGGGAGGGTGCGGGCACCTACCTCGAAGCGCTCACGGCCGCGGTCCATTCGACCCTTCTCGAAAGCGGAGTCGCGGAATACCGGGCGTATCAGGGCAGCCGGCGCTTCCACATCATCGGCCTCGAACCGGAGCTGGTGCGGGAGGTCTTCCACGGCGCCCCCCAGGCACTGGGGACCCTCGACCTGGAGAATCTCGGCGAGCAGCTGGGCCGCCCCCACCTCACCCTCGACCCGGTGCACCAGCTCCTCACTCCCAAGGCCGGGGAGGAGATCGATCTCGCAGAGGTGGAAAGCGTTGAGGAGATCCTCTCCCGGCTGATCACCCGCGCGCCGCTGGAGATCACCGACACCCGGGCCGCCGTGGACCTGATTTCCCTCGCGACGGCCGAAGAGGTCCTGCTCACCCCGCCCGCACACCACGACACGGTGGGCCCCGACGGGCTGCGCCTGCTCATCGACGAACTGCGCAACGTCAACCCACAGGTCCGGCTCCACGTCCGGGTGGGAGCCGACCTCACCAGCGGGAGCATCGGCCTTGAAGCGATCCATGCCGGGGCGGACGTGATCGACCTCGTCGACGGCGAGTACGAGTGGGTGTTCGGCCTCATCTCCCTCGCCCAGCACTTCGCCCCCGAAGGCGCCCACGTCGCCGTGGCGACCCCGCTGAGCAGCGCGGCGGAGATCTTCATCGCCGCCGCCCTCGGGGCGAAAGAATACCGGCTTTCCCCCGCGGCGCACGCGGAGCAGGTGGCCGAGGACCTTCGCGAACTGCTTGCCCGGGCCGGGGTCCGCCGCCTGGAGGATGCGATCGGTCGGAGCGACCTGCTCGACTGGTCCGTGGCGGTGGAGCAGTGGGGCCATGCGGGGGTCGACCTCACCGCGATCCGTCGCAGCTCCCGGGAACTCCCCGCGCCGCCGGCCGCCGAGGACTCCCTGGATGCCACGCTCATCGGGCTGGCGAAGGACGCGCTCGACGAGGCCACGCCGGTACGGATCAACGCCTTCGTATCGAACACGGACGTCTCGGTGGGGGCGCGCACGGCCGGGGAGATTGCCCGCAAATACGGGGCCGCGGGGCTCGCCGAGGACACGATCCGGGTGACCCTCACCGGTTCGAGCGGAGCTGCCCTCGGGGCATACGGCGCCCCCGGAATGACGATTATCGTGCAGGGCGAAGCAGGTGACTTCGTGGGGAAGGGCCTCAGCGGCGGGAAGATCATCGTCCGGCCAGAGGTGACGGCCGGGTTCTCCTCCCAGGAGAACGTCATCGCCGGCAGCGCCATCGGATACGGCGCCGAAGCCGGCGGGATCTACCTCGCCGGAGAGGTCGGGGAACGCGTCGGGGCGCACAACTGGGGCGCGACCATCGTGTGCGAAGGCGCGGGGGACGCCGCCGGCTACCGGATGCACGCGGGCACCCTCGTCATCCTGGGCGAGGTAGGGGTGAACCTCGGCGCGGGGATGGAAGGCGGGGTCATCTACGCCCTGGACCTCCTTCCCGAAAGCCTTCACCGCCCCGCGGGGAAATCCGAAGAGCTCGAGGTGGGGGAGCTCGGCGATCTCGACGAACGAGTCCTCACCGCGATCCTCGCCGAACACGCCGAGGTCACCAAATCGCGGGTCGCGACGATGCTCCTGGCCGATCCCGACCAACTTCTCGCCCGGTTCACGCGGATCCACCGACCGGGATATGCCCCTCACCACAACGGTTCACGCGGAGTGGCGGAAAACGCGTGGAGCCGTGTTCTGAACGCAACACAAACCCCTTAAGAGAAAAGGCATAGGCTATACCCATGCGAAGAGCCAAAATTGTAGCGACTATCGGGCCAGCCACGGAATCTTCAGAGCAGATCCGTGCGCTCATCGACGCCGGGATGAACGTTGCCCGGATCAACCGGAGCCACGGCGATGAAGATACCCACACGAAAGTTTTCCACCGCGTGCGCGAGGCGGCGGAGGAATCCGGGAAAGCCGTGGCGATCCTCGTCGACCTACAGGGCCCGAAGATCCGGCTCGGTCGGTTCATCGAAGACCAACACGAGCTTGCTGAAGGCGATATCCTCACCATCACCACCGACGACGTCCCCGGAACCAAGGAACGCGTCTCGACCACGTTCAAGGGCCTCCCCGAAGACGTTTCCGAAGGCGACATCATTCTCATCGATGACGGGCGGGTATCGGTCAAGGTCCTCGAGGTCACCGAGACCGACGTGAGGACGCAAGTCGTTATTCCCGGGCCCGTGTCGAACAACAAGGGCCTCAACCTCCCCGGCGTTGCCGTCAACGTCCCCGCCCTGAGCGAGAAGGACGCCGATGACCTGCGCTGGGGGTTGAAGATGGGCGCGGACTACATCGCGCTGTCCTTCGTGCGCTCTGCCCGCGACTACGAGGACGTCGCGAAAATCATGGACGAAGAAGACATCCACGTCCCCGTGATCGCGAAGGTGGAAAAGCCCCAGGCGGTCGACAACCTCCAGGAGATTGTCGAGTCTTTTGATGGGGTCATGGTCGCCCGCGGGGACCTCGGCGTGGAACTCCCCCTCGAAGAGGTTCCCCTCGTGCAGAAGCGCGCCGTGGAGCTGTGCCAGCAGAACGCGAAACCCGTCATCGTTGCCACCCAGGTGCTGGAATCGATGATCTCCAGCCCTCGACCCACCCGCGCGGAAGCATCCGACTGCGCGAATGCCGTGCTCGACGGCGCCGACGCGGTGATGCTCTCCGGGGAGACGAGCGTGGGCGCCTACCCGATCGAATCGGTGCAGACGATGGCGCGGATCATTGAGCGGACCGAAGAAGGGGGGATGGAACGCATCGCCCGGGCCGCGACGGATCCCCACACCCAGGGCGGGGTGATCTCCAAGGCCGCCACCGAGGTGGCGACGGTGCTCGGTGCCCGCTATCTCGCGACCTTCACCAAGTCCGGTGATACCGCTCGGCGGATGGCGCGCCTGCGCAGCGAAACCCCCCTGCTCGTGTTCACCCCGGTGGAGAAGGTGCGCAACCAGCTCGCGCTCACGTGGGGCGTGGTGACGTACAAGGTCGACGAGGTGCACACGACCGAGGACATGGTCGAACTCCTCGACCAGAAACTGCTCGCCACCGGCGCTGCGCAGAAGGGTGACGCCGTCGTCGTCATCTCCGGGGCCCCCCTCGGAGTGCCGGGAACGACGAACGCGTTGCAGATCCGTGAAGTCGGTGGCCCGACAACGCCGGCCACCCCCGCCTCGTTCCGGAGCATGGACCTGTAGGAAGAGCGCACGCCTCGCCCTGTTATCCCAGCCGTACCGGCGCGCGGGTAGCAGGGCGAACGTGTTTCTACAGCCGCGGCAGCAGCGAGATGATCATGAGGTGCCTGCCCAGGTGCGCTCACGCGTCTGCGGATCCCTCTCGATATATCTTTGCTCGCGCAATCTTCCCGGCAGCAAGATCGAAAACCGCGACCAGGCGGGCAGTCTTCGGGACCCCCTCATAGGTCCATTCCTCATTCATTTCGACGGCCACCACCTCGCCGCCGTCGATTATCCGCTGGAGACTGAGGCGTGGCGTGATCGACTCCATCGCCGCGGTGAAGAATTCTCGCAGTTGCCCCCCAGGCACCGTGTAATCGCCGGTCACCCAGTCGGCCGACGGCGCGAAATCGTCGAGTAACGCATCGACGTCGCGCGCATTGAACGCTGCGACATGCCGGTTCACGAGATCATGGGCAGGACTCATCTGCTCACCTCCACGTCCGGGTCCACTCAATCATGGCGGACCTCGGCAGAGCCACGCGATCCGCTGGTCCTGCGCCGGAACGGAAACCCAACCCCGTTCGGTCTGCCTCTGTACGGTTGTCGGGGCTGGATACGTATGAGATGCTTACGTGATGGACCAGGTCGCTTGGCTCACACTCGCGCTTGGCGTGAGCGGGATGACGCTCGCGCAGGTCCTTTTGGCCAAGTCCAATCCGGACGAGAAGATTCCTTTCTGGTGGGGAGAATCTGGTGACGATCCGCCGGTGGTTAAAAGGCTTCGTGCACTGGGTTCGTTGTTGATGTTCGCAGGCGCGGTGGTGCTGTTCCAGGTCAAGGACCTGAACGGGGTTGAAATCCTGGGCGCCGTAATGGGCGCTTATACGCCGATTGTGTTGGTGGCAGTCATACACAACGCACGCATCGGCGAGGATCGCAGCGCCGCGCGGGGCTGAACCGACCCTCGACCGATCGCAACAAAATGAGTCAATTTCCCCAACCGGCGCCCCGCTGGGCAGCGAGATCCGCCCCAGAATCAGCGCGGACACGTTTTACCGAGTGGGGTTGAACCCGTCCCAAAGACCGACTTCTGTTCGGCCATCGCTCTCATACATCACTAGTTTGTCCGCGCCGGATGCCCGCAGCTGTTCGAGCCTCGAGTCACGGTTTGCCTCCCAGGCCCATGCTTCTTCGAGGCTGTCTATGCCCCATCCTTCGAGGGCGCGTAGTTCTTCCAAGTAAATGTAGCCCTGGACTTCATCGCTGTTCTCAGCGAGGACCAGGTCAGGTTCATTTTCGAGCGAGGTAGCATCTGGCAGATTGCCGTAGGTCTGCCCATCGGCATTCTCTGGATAGTCGAAGGGGACGGCATCGTTAGAGGCATA
>JAJYRV010000153.1 GCA_021793935.1 Actinomycetes bacterium
CGGTCGATGTTGCCCACGAACAGTTCGCCGCCTCGATCTTCGGCACCCACCCCCTCGGCCGCCCGATCGGAGGCACCCCGGAGACCATCCGGGCGGTGCCCCGGGACGCCGTCGCCGAACACTACAGACAGAATTACCGCAGCGATGAACTCGTCATCACCGCCGCGGGGAACGTCGACCACGACGCGGTCTGTGCCCGGGTGCTCGAGGCGATCCGGGCCGGGGAATGGGGCACCGACCCGGGTGTGCTGCCCGTGCCGCGGCGAACCCCCGACACTTCCAGTGCAAACCTCATACCCACCGGCGGGAGCGAGGAACGCCTCATCCGGCCCACCGAGCAGGCGAACATTCTCCTCGGCGGCCCCGGCATCACCAGCCAGGACGAGCGCCGCTACGACCTATCGGTCCTCAGCGCGATCCTCGGCGGTTCCATGAGTTCCCGGCTCTTTCAAGAGATCCGGGAGAAACGGGGGCTCGCCTACTCCGTGTTTTCGTTCGCCTCCGGGTTCACCGACGCTGGCATGTTCGGCATGTACGCCGGGTGCACGCCGGGGAAAGTGGACGAGGTCGTGGGCCTGTTGGAAACGGAGCTGGAGAGAATCGCGACGGATGCGGTCGACTCCGGCGAACTCGCTCGCGGGATCGGCCAGGTCGCCGGGGGTCTTGTACTCGGGATGGAAGATTCCGGTTCCCGGATGTCGTGGCTGGGCCGGGCGGAACTCGCCCTCGGGGAGGTCCTTTCCCTCGACGAGCAACTCCTTCGCATCCAGTCCGTGACGGCGGAACAGGTGCGCCAAATGGCGGCCGACCTTTACCAGCAGCCGCGCCACCTCGTCGTCGTCGGACCATAAAACTCTTGTTCGCCGCGAACCCCGCGCCCTAGACTGTGCCTCTCACCTCATCACAGAAGGGCCGGACTATGGCAGTCTCACTCGCAACCTACATCGCCCTGCCGGGCACCATGGCTGAAGCGATGTCGCATTGGCACGAGGTCTTCGGCGGCGATCTGCAGATCCAGTACTACCGCGATGCCCCGATGGACGAGATGGGCTTCGAGCCGGACCCGGACGCGGTCGCCCACGCGACGCTCACGTTGCCCGGCGGGGTCATCGCCGGCGGCGACGCGGCCGACAGTGAGAACGAGTACCCCGTGCGGGGCACCGCCTACTCCCTGCTCTACACCACCGATACCCCCGAGGAGGCCCGCCGGCTCATCGACGGGCTGCTCGCCGGGGGCGGTAATGAGGGGATGCCGTTCGATAAGGCGCCGTGGGGTGATTGGTACGGGCAGGTATTCGACCGGTTCGGGGTGATGTGGGCGTTCTCCTGCGAGAGCTAACCCGCGGCGCGGGCGGTCAGTCGTCGCCGAGTAGCTCCTTAACCGCCCGGTCGATGAATTCCGTATCCGCGGGATTCATCCCGATCCCGGCGAAGTGGCCCCACACGCCGGGGATCGGTCGGAACTCGCTGCCCTTGATGAACTGGCCCGCCCACTGATCCTCCTCCGGGGCGAAGTAGCGATCCTCGTGAGCCGGCATCTGGATGAGCGGTGCTTTGATCCGCGCGAGCGCCTTCTTGAGGTCGCCGTCGCAGCCGGGCGTGTTCCCGACGTTCGCGTGCTGCCACGTCCAGGCGAGGGCGAGGAGGCAGTTCGCGTCGCGACCGAGGAAGTGCCCCTCCCAGTACCGCACGAGGAAATCCTCCAGGCTCGTGAACCCGAAATCCCGCCACACTTCCTGCCAGTAGAACGCCGCGGAGAGCCCCCACCCTGCATACACTCGGGCGAGGGCCCGAAGGCCCTGCTGCGGCGGGGTCTCGTACCAGCCACCCTGCCACGCGGCATCGGTCATCACCGCGGCGCGCACGGCTTCGAGGAACACGAAGTTGTTCGGCGAGGTCTTCGTCGACCCGCAGAAGGGGAGGAGCGCGTCCATCATGTCGGGGTAGGACACGCCCCACTGGTAGGTCTGGCCCGCGCCCATCGACCAGCCGAGCACGAGCCGCAGGTGCTCGATCCCGAAGTGCTCGGTGAGGAGCTCCTTCTGGGCACGGACGTTGTCATACATCGTCACGTTCGGGAACCGTGGGCCGCGTTGGGCGAGGGGCATGTTGTTCGGTGAGGAGGACTCGCCGTTACCGAACAATGCCGGCACGATGATGAAGTATTTGTTGGGATCCAGGCCCATGCCCTCACCGATGAGCCACTCGTTGTTCTCGATGAAACCCGAGTACCACGTGGGGTAGAGGATCGCGTTGCTCTTCTGCGGATTCAGCGTGCCGTAGGTTTTGTACGCCAATTCGGCGCCTCCCAGGGTGATCCCCGATTGCAACTCAAAATCGCCAAGCCCATAGGTTTCGTTGGTCTCGCTCATCGGAACTCTCCTTCGAATCTTCGAATCGTGTGCACCGCCGTGGCCCGAGCCTACAGAAACCCCGCCGCGGGGGCGAGGGTGCGCCGCCCGCGCAGATCCGCGAGCGGCGCACTCAGGCGGGGGAGCGGCCTAAGAGGAAACCGCAACCTGGCCCCGGTCCGTCGTCACCGGCCCGTCCCCGCCCGGGCGGATGTCGAAATCGAAGATCTCCGTGGGCAGAAACAGCGAACAGCACGCATTAGGGATGTCCACCACCGAGCTCAACCGCCCCTGGATCGGGGCCGTACCGAGGATGAGGTAGGCCTGTTCACCGGTGTACCCCCACTTCTTGAGGTACTCGATCGCGTTGAGGCACGCGTTGCGATAGGCCTCGGTCGCATCCATGTACAGGTTGGAATCGTCCCGGTGATCCACCGAGATTCCCGTGAAGGTCAACCACTCCGAGTACACAGGCTCGACGCGGCTGGGCTGGAAGATCGGGTTATGGGTCACCCCGTAGGTCTCCATCCCGCCCTTGATCACATCGAAGTGCAGGTCGATGAACCCGCCCATCTCGATCGCCCCGCAGAAGTTGATCTCCCCGTCTCCCTGGCTGAAGTGCAGGTCACCGACCGAGTACTTCGCGCGGTCGAGGTACACGGGATAGTACACCCGCGAGCCCCGCGTGAGGTTCATGACGTCCATGTTCCCGCCGTGCTCCCGCGGGGGAACCGTGCGCGCCCCCTCTTGCGCGACCCGGTCTGCGGTCTGCTCGTCCGCGGTGCCGGCGAGGGTCGCGGCAACAGTGGGCGGAATCGCGAGCGGGGGTACCCGCTCGGGATCGGTATCGATGAGCGCCTGTTCCCGCCGGTTCCACTGGGCCAGGAGATCGGGGGAGGGGGCCGTGCCTGCGAGTCCGGGGTGCTGAATACCCGTATAGCGAACTCCCGGGATATGGCGCGAGGTGCACTCCTGGCCGCGGAAGTCCCATACCGCCTTGTACGCGTCGGGAAAGTAGTCGGTGAGGAATCCGCCACCGTTGACTTTCGCGAAGATCCCGGAATACCCCCACCCTTCACCGCAGTTCTCCCCTTGGGTCTGGGAAGCCGGACCGACGTCGACGATGTCGACGACGAGCAGGTCGCCGGGCTCGGCTCCCTCGATATCGAACGGCCCGGACAACATGTGGTTGTGGTCGAGATCGACGTCCCGAACATCGTTCGAGGAGTCGTTGTTGCCGATCTGGCCGTCGGTCCACTCTTTGCACTCCACGCGAACGAGGTTGCCCGTTCGGATCGTCGCTGCCGCGGGGATGTCGGGGTGCCACCGGTTGTGCCCGGGAACGGCTTGATCGCGCATCGACTTATCGTGATCGACACTAAAAACTACTTCTGGCATTTCAAGTCTCCACTTCGGTTGAAAACGGCATTGTTTTGCTCGTGGATCAGGCGGCCACCTCCTCTGCTTTGTGGACCCCGGGCGCGAGTGCGCGAGAGAAGATGAGGGCGAGCAGTCCGATCGCCGCGAAGATGAGGGCCTGCAGCCACCCACCGCTCCACCTACCCAGAAGCACTTGGAAGGCGGCAACGGCGGTGAGGATCGCCGTCACTATCGTGTACACCCCGGTTGCCGGGCCCAGGTCCGCGCGTTCGAGTCCAAGGACGAGGAAGAACAGGAACCACAACACGCCCCATAGGAGCCAGATCACCCCGAAGCCCGCGTCGCCTTGCCGAAGGAAGCTGTCCGCCGCGTACACGAGCGTGCACGCGGCGACGACGAGGGCGAACCATCCAAAGCCCCGGCCCCGGTAGCCCTTCAGCGCGTTGATGCCCACCCACAGATAGGTGAAACCGAACAAGTAGATTCCCGAGGCGGCGAAGATTTCCTCTGCATTTCCGGCTGCGGAAACGATGAGATACGTCGGGGTGAAGACCTGCAGCGCACCCACGAAGAGGTTGAGCGGCCCGGCTTCCTTCGGCGTGAGCCATCCCAGCAGCATCACCCCGTTGATGAACAGGACCGCCCCGACGTAGACCAAGCCAACGCCCGACACCTCTTCGCCTCGTTCAACCGGCCCGGCGGCCGCGGGCGGCCGGGGGAATGTGGCGGGTGACCCGCGGTGCCTCCGCGCTTCGTTCCGCTTGGGCGACGGCGCGTTCGAGCGCGGGGTTGAGCCGGCCCAGGTGGGGCGCCTCATACACTCGCCTGCTTCCCGCCTGGCAGCCGGGGCACGGCGCGGGCAGCGCGCTGTGAGACATGGGGCGAAAGACGGAAAACGGCCCGCAGTGGGGGCAAGAGTACGAATAAGTCGGCATCAGGCACCTCCGTGTGCTTGCAGATAAAATATCTGTAAATGAAAGCAATAGTCAAGGGGGGAGGTGCCGGATGCGGTGCGGCCCCACCGCGAGAGCGGGACTAGAAGGTCGTGAGGATATCGAAGTCCGCCACGCCCGCCCGAGCGAAGTGAATCGGCTGGCGCACGTGCCGCTCCCGGAACTGCACCGTCCCCCGCGGGGTTTCATAACCGAAGGAATTCCCGGCGGCGAGGATTTCGGGCAACTCGGTGCTCCCCGCGGCGGTGAGGAGTTCGGTGAGAAGGGTGATCCCTTCGTAGCAGGACTCTGCCTGGTTGTTCAGGGGCGGGGCGTCGGGGCCGAATGCAGTGGCGTAGGCTCCCACGAGGTCGAGTGAGTTCCCGGTCATCAGGGAGCGGAAGTATCCCGCGGCGACGTACATGTTCTCGCACGCGCCCGAGCCGGAGGCGAGGAGCATGTTCTCTTCCATGAGCGGAGCGAACCGCACCAACTGGGTGTGCAGGCCCCGGGCCGAGAATTCCCGGTTGAACTCCACGGCGTCCTGCCCGACGAGAAACATCAGCACACCGTCGCCGCCGTTCGAGGCCGCCAGGGTGTCGAGGACCGACGCGTAGGTTTCGCTGCCGGAGCGAATGATGTGGAGGTATCCGACGTCCAGCCCCAACTGCTGGGCGAAGCCTTGCGCAGCGCGCGCGGACGCCTTCGGCCAGATGTAATCGGAGCCGACGATGTGCCAGCGGCGGGTGCCGAGTTCTTCGCGAAACCACCTCAACGCGGGAGCGATCTGCTGCTCGGGGGTCTCGCCGGTGCAGAAG
>JAJYRV010000154.1 GCA_021793935.1 Actinomycetes bacterium
GCACCCGACTCCGCGTGCGCCGGTTGGCCAGACTCCATCCGCTGCCAGACCTCCTCGTTCCACTGCCAGGACGGTGTTGAGGCGGGGAAGCCCGCCTCGACGGCGTTCGCCTCACTTCCTGCACGCACAGCGGCGGGTTCCTCGTCGGGATCCGCGTACGAAAACAGTTCCCCGGGCGCTTCGGCCTCGCTCACCTCGCCGAGCAGCTGCTCGGTGTCGCCGAATAACCGGTGGTCACCTTGTCGGTTCGGATCGCGGTAGAACCCAGCGTTCCCACCGTCGTGAGAGATGAGGCTCACGCCCGCTGCGGAGATCTTCGCCTGGTACTCGGCTTGGCCACCGGAAAAGGCGAGCCCACCCCCTACCTGCCCCGCGATCGCCGCGTCCATGGGCCGCACCGAGCGAACCGGGCCGACCGCCTCGGGAAGGTCGGAGTGGAACATTGCTACGAACCGGGTCATGCCCCCTTCAACAAGCTGCTCCCACACAATATCCGCGCGGTCTAACCCGCCCTGCGGGCGCGCGCCCGGAGAGTTCTCGATCTTCACGCTGAGCACGGGCCCGAACTCGGCCTCGTCTGCGCTCACGCCGGTGAGCGGCCACGAGTGGGTCTGCTGCGGTTCCGGGGTGTCCTCCACGACCGGTTCTGGGCGCTCGACGGGCGCGGAGTCCTTTCCCGTTCCGGACCCGCACCCGGCAACGGTGGCGAAGAGGACCGCAGTGAGGGCCGCGAGCAGGTGAGAAGGTTTACCCTTGAACAGTGGCATGAGCCAACTTTATATCCTGAGGAAAACCCGTGAAACCCTTCCTTACCCGCCTTCGCGCCGCGCTCGACGGCGCCGGTGAATTAGTGCTCGGGACCGACCCGAGCCTGCTCCCCGATCCCCTCCCCGGTGAGGTGAGCATCGTCGTCGCCACCTCCGGGTCCAGCAGCGGGATCGGCCGCCCCGTGGGGCTCACCCCCGCCGCGATCCGGGCATCGGCCCGCGCTACCCACGAACGGCTCGGCGGGCCCGGGCAATGGCTCCTCACCCTTCCCCACGAGCACATCGCGGGGCTGCAGGTCTGCGCCCGCTCCCTCCTTTCCGGGTTCGACCCGGTCATCCGCGGCGACGCCTCCCTCGCGGAAGCGATTTCCCGGATGGATCCGACCGCGCGCCGCTACACCTCGCTCGTGCCGACCCAACTCGTCCGCGTCCTCAGCGGCCCCGCCGCTGACCTCGAGGCACTCACCACGCTCGACGCTATCCTTCTCGGTGGTTCCGCGATCGATCCGGCCCTCCTGAGGGACGCCCGCCGCGCCGGGCTCACCATTCACACCACCTATGGATCCACCGAAACCTCCGGCGGCTGCGTCTACGACGGCACTCCCCTGTCGGGCGTCGAGGTGAAGATTGGCGACGACGGTCGGATCTGGCTCGGCGGTGACACGCTCGCCTGGGGGTATCTCGACGACGCCCCGTCGGATTTCCTCACGCTCGGCGGCACGCGGTGGTTTCGCACGAACGATCTGGGCAGCATCTCGGCTGACACTCACGGGCGGCTGGTGGTATTCGGGCGCGCGGACGATGTGATCATCACCGGGGGCGTGAACGTCCACCCCGCCGCGGTAGAAGCGACGATGAGGGAGCTCCCTGAGGTCGGCGACTGCGTGGTCGTGGGGCTCCCTTCACCCGAATGGGGCGCTGAGGTCGCCGCTGTCGTCGTGCCCCGTGAGCCGTCCGCGTTGCGCGGGGAGGATCACCTCCAACGCCGCCGCGAGCTTCTCGATGCGATCCGCGCGCACGCTCGCTCCGCGCTCGGGGCCGCCGCCGCGCCTCGCGCGCTCGTCGTCACGATGCGTCTTCCCACCCGCGGGCCGGGGAAAGTTGACCGGCGTGCTGCCGCGGACCTCGCGTTGACGGTCCTCGCCGCGGGTGAGGGCGTCCGGCACGAATGAGAACTGGCAGAATCGAACCTGTGACCACCCCGAATCTGCGCCCTGGATTTTCCGACTGGTTAGAAGGCGCGCGCCTGCGCACCCTCCCGGCTGCTCTCGCGCCGGTTCTTGCTGGGACCGGAGCCGCGGGCGCCGAGGCGAAGCTCGGCCGAGCGCTGCTGGCCGCGGCGGTGGCGCTCGCCCTGCAGATCGGGGTGAACTTCGCCAACGACTACTCCGACGGCGTGCGGGGAACCGACGAGCACCGGGTGGGGCCCACCCGCCTGACGGCCTCGGGGATCGTCGCCCCGGCTACGGTCAAGCGGATCGCTTTCGCCTGGTTCGGCGCGGCCGCAGTGGCGGGCCTGGTTCTCGTGTGGCTCGCCCAGGCGTGGTGGCTCATCGCGGCGGGGGCGCTCGCCATCGTCGCGGCGTGGTTCTATACCGGGGGCAAGAACCCCTACGGTTACCGGGGCCTGGGAGAGGTGGCCGTATTCGTCTTCTTCGGGCTCGTCGCTACCTGGGGAACGACCTACACCCAGATCCTCACTCTCAATCTCGCGAGCACCTTCGCGGGGATCTCGATGGGATTCATCGCGTGCGCCCTGCTGATGATCAACAATATCCGCGACATCCCCACCGACACCGTGAGCGGCAAACGCACCCTGGCCGTCCGCCTCGGTGACGCCCGTGCGCGCCGCGTCTACGGAGCGTTCATCACACTCACACTCGGCTTCGCCGTCGCTGCGTTCCTCGCGCTCGGCGCCGTCGCAGGCGGCGCGAGCCTCGCGGGTGCGGGGCTGCTCGGGCTGCTGTTCGGGGCCTGGGCGTTGGTCCTTGCGACTCGGGTGCTGCGCTCCCGCGCGCAGATGATCCCGACGCTGCGCGACACCGGCCTAGTTCAGCTCGGTATCGGAGTCGCCCTCCTGCTCGCCGGACTCCTCTGAGCCCGCATCCGCATCCTCGACCACTCCGTCCTCGACCACGGCGTCCTCCGCAGCCATGTCTTCATCGCGCTCACGGGGCTTTTCCTCCCGGTGCGCGATCTGCTCGAGCCGCTGAGCGGCCTGATTGCGTTGGGTGGGGAAGAAGATGTATGCGAGCAACGCGGCGATGATGATGCTCGATCCTGCGAGGAGCACCCCACGCATTCCCGCGAGGAACAGCAGGGCGCCGACGACCACGAGTAGACTGATACGAAGTGCGGCATACCGGAACATAAACTCAAGCGTAGGCTTAATTCATGCGAATTATTTTCACCCTGCTCATAATCGGACTCACCACATATGCGGTGATCGACTGTGTGCGTACGGAGGACGAACGCCGCCCGGGCGTTCCCACGTGGGCCTGGGTGGTGATGATCCTGCTTCTACAACCCCTCGTGGGATCGTTGCTCTGGCTGTTCATCTCGCGGTTCTACGCCGGTGGCCAGGGCCCCGACCACGAATATCGCGCCCCGGTCGCGCCCGACGACGACCCGGACTTCCTGCGCTACCTCCAGGAGCGGAACCTGCGTGATCAACGCAACAAAGACGAGCCCAACGACGGCCCCGCTACCGAGAGCTAGAACGCGTAGGAGTGGTTCCCGGGGATGAACAGGTTCACGATATAGAAGTTCGCGAGCAGGGCAAGGAACCCCACGAGGAGGAAGTAGGCGAACTTCTCCGCGGTCCATCCCACCGTCGCCCGAGCGTGCAGGTACGCCGCATAGATGATCCACACGACGAAGGACCACGTCTCCTTCGGGTCCCATCCCCAGGGGCGCCCCCACGCGTGCTCGGCCCAGATCGCGCCGGCGATGATGGTGAACGTCCAGGTCACGAACCCGACCCCGACGATCCGGTACGCCCAGATCTCCAGTTTCGCGGCGGAGGGCAGCGCGCCCATGACCCGCAGGAACGGAGAGGCCTTCTCTCCCGAGGCGAGGGTTTCGCCGGTGTCAGGGTCCGTATCGGTCTCGGCGTCGAGCACCGCCGTCGCCGACCCTGCGCCCGAGGCGCGGCTCGCACCCGCCGCCGCTGACCCTTCCTCTTCGAGGTTACGCACCCGGGAGGAGCGTTTGCGGCTGCGCAGGTTCTCCACTTGCCGCGGCGCCGCGCCCACGGCCTTCTTCTCCGCAGCGTGCTGGGCAAGTTGCAGCATCGCGAATGCGGCCCCTATGTACAGCAGCGCTGTGGAGAGAGTGGCCACCGACACGTGGATGATGAGCCAGTAGTTGTCGAGGATCGGCTCCACCCCCTCGGCGTTGACGTAGAGCACCGAGGTCGCCAGGCCGAGGCCGAGCACGATGAGGAGGTTCACCAGCGAACCGAGGAAGCGCATGTCGCGCGCGAAGTTCAGGCCGAGGAAGGTCGCAACGACGAAGAACGTGAACATCAGGGTGAACTCGTACATGTTCGCCCAGGGCACTCGGCCGGCAGCCATGGTTCGGGTGATCAGCGCACCGAGGTGGAGGAGCGCAGCGAGCCACGTGGTGCTCATCCCGATCCCCGCGGCGCGGCGCTTGTGGGCCACGGTGCGGCTACCAAGTCCGAACAGGTCGATCGCGAAGCTGAGCATCGCCACGGTATAGGCCGCCATCGCCCCGTATACGAGAACGATGCTTAGGTTTTCCAGACTCATCATTTTCCTTCGGTATCGTCGCTGTCGTCGGGCTGCTGCTCTTCCACGTCGGGGAGTTCGGCGAGCACTCGTTCGAGCGCCCTCTCGAGCCCCGGATCATCGCCTCGTGCGAGTGCCGCTGCGGTGACGAGGGTTTCCTCACCGCGCGGTTCCAGTTTCACCCAGATCCGGCGGCGCCTGAGGAACAGCGACCCGCTGAGCCCGAGCATCGCGAGCACCGCGAATCCGCCCATCCACATGATAGACGGGTCGTAGCGAAGGTCGAGAGCGACGAAGCGGGGGAGGGAATCGAACGACACGGTTCCCCGTCCGTCTGGGAGTTCCACTTCCTCGCCCGGGCGCAGCACGGCTCGGTAGGGCACTTCGTCCCCGCCTTCGCCGTCATCGCCGGGGATCATCACTTGGGTCATGTTCTCCGTGTCGAGAACGAGGAGCGACTTCGGAATTCCCTCGTCGAGGCCGAGGTCACCCTCCCACAACTGCAGGATGAGCACGGGATCGATCGGGGCGGGGTGGGCGGAGCCCACGAACGCCCCATCGTCGGAAGGGATCGCCGAGGGGAGGAACGTGCCCTGGAAGCCGAGCTGGTTCTCCCCCATATTCGCGTCGGGAACGGTGACGACCCCGGTCGAGGCGTACACCTCGTCCTGGGGCAGGAATGGTACGGGACCGCTGAAGGCGACCTCGCCACCAGTATCTCGAACAGTGATCGACGGCGCGAAGCCGTTGCCCTGGAGGTATACGCGGGCACCGTCGATGTCGAGGGGATCGTTCACCCGAATCGTTTCCGGTCGGGCCTCTCCGCTGGGGTAGTGGACGGTGACGTCGGCACGAAAGTCCAGCGCTCGGGCGCCCACCGTGAATTCGGAGAAGAACTCCTCCAGGGTGAACCGGAACGGCTGCATCGACTCTTCATCGGACAGCGGCCCGGCAT
>JAJYRV010000155.1 GCA_021793935.1 Actinomycetes bacterium
GAGCCCGAGCAACCCGTCGCCCAAGACGAACCCGAACAGGGTGAGGACAAGGGCGATCACACCGCCGAGGTACCCCATTCCCCAGGCGAACCCGGAGATCCGGCCGTAGGTTTCCGGCGTGGAGATCTTCAACAAGATCGCGTTGTAGAAGACCCCCGCGAGCTCGACGAACAACCCGCCCACGGCAATGACGACCGCCCCGTAGAGCAGGTACCCATCTTCGGGCTTGGTGAACCAGAGCAACGCGGTGCAGATGATCGCGCCCAGCGTGGTGATCGTGAGCATGAGCTTGGAGCTGCGCACCCGGTCACCCCACGAACCGAGCGCCGGAGCGAGCACCGCCATGACGATCCCCGCCCAGGTCTGCGCCGAGGAGAACACGGTCGCCCCATGGGTGGGGTCGGCGGCGACCGCGCTGGTGAGGTAGACCGAGAAGACGAAGGTGAGGATGACCGTGTGGAACGCTTGTTCCCCGAAATCCCACAGCCCCCATGCCCGCACGACCCGAGCAGGCACGGGAGCATCGGGACGAGATGTCGCAGTGCTCATGGATACCCACCTTAAGGTTTCGCGGGAGGGAATGTGTGAGGAATGCCCGCCGAGCCTCCCGGGGGAGCGGACCGGTGGGTGGCGCCCCCTCGGTACAGTTAGCGGCATGAACGCACCCCTGCACCTGCCCAGTCACCCCGCAACACTCGCAGGTTTCGCCGAGGACCTCCTGGGCCTGACGGTCGACGGCGTCGCTCGGCGGATCGGGCAGGTGGCTGTTGCCGCACTCGAGCGCGAGGATCCTCTGCCCGCGGAACTCGCGGCGGCGGGGCAGGACCCGTTGGCACTGCTCATCCGCCTCTTCCTCCTGGGCGCACAGCTCACCGACGCCGAGTTGCAGGCCGCGCTCCCCAACAGCGCCGCCGAGGCCCGCTCCTGGGGCGTCGTCACCGGCGCCGGCGCGGGCTGCGTGCGCGCTGGAGTCGACCTCCGCCCGACGACGATCGGGGCTGAGGACGTCTGGCTCGCCGCGGACCTCAGCGAGATCGCCACCGGCCGCCCCCTGCCCGCCGACCACGTCCTCGGCCTCGGCGGGGCATCGGCCACGCTCGTCGACCTCACGGTGCGGACCCCGGTCGAACGGGCCCTCGACCTCGGCACGGGCTCCGGCATCCAGACCCTCGGCCTGGCCACCCACGCCGAGCGCGTCCTCGCCACCGACATCTCCCCGCGCGCACTGCAGTTCGCGGCGTTCAACACCGCGCTCAACGACGCGATGTCTCGCGTCCTTGGCCGACGCGCCCGGGGCGAGCGCACCGGCGGGATCGAGTTCCGGCAGGGCTCGTTCTTCGAACCCGTCGACGGCGATTATGACCTCATCGTTTCCAACCCGCCCTTCGTGGTGAGCCCGCGCACCTCCTCCCTCGAGCGGTACACCTACCGCGATGGCGGGTTCGTCGGGGACGGCGTGGTCCAGCACCTGATCGAGGAGCTGCCGGAGTTCCTGCGCCCCGGCGGGGTGGCGCAGCTGCTGGCGAACTGGGAGGTGCACGAGGGCCAGGAGTGGCACACCCGGATCGGGGAGTGGGTCCGGGCGCTGGGAATCGACGCGTGGGTGGTGCAACGAGAATTCCTCGACCCCGCGCACTACGCCGCCACCTGGATCCGGGACGGGGGCCTCACCCCCGACCGCGACCCGGACGGCTACCGCAGCGCCTACACCGATTGGCTGGCCGACCTGACCTCCCGCGGGGTGCAGGGGATCGGCTTCGGCTACGTCACGTTGCGCAAACCCGCCCGCCCGCGCCCGCCCTGGGTCCGACTCGAGGAGATCACCGGCACGATCGGCGCGGGCCTGGGAGAAACGGTCGCCCGCACCCTCCAGGCGGTCGAGTCCCTCGCCGGGGCCCGCGAGGAGGACCTGCTCCCGTGGCATCTTGAGGTTGCTCCCGATGTCAGCGAGGAACGGTACTACCGGCCCGGAGCGAGTGACCCGAACGTCATCCTGCTGCGCCAAGGGGGCGGATTCGCCCGGTCCGTTCAGATCGACACGCTCGGCGCCGCCGTCGTCGGAGCGTGCGACGGCGATCTGAGCCTCGGCGAGATCTGCGCCGCCGTGGCGAGTCTCATCTCCGCGGAGGAGGGCGCCGTGATCGCGGGCGTTCTGCCCACGATCCGCGGGCTACTCACCGATGGTCTCCTCGTGCATCGACCCACCCGACGCGATACCTTGATCTCGTGACTTCGAAGTGGCGTGACGCCGTCCCTACCCGCCAGGCGTGGATAACCGCGCCTGTGCTGAGCCTTGCCGGACTGGTCGCGGGCCTGCTGGCGACCGGTTGGTTCTTCCTCACCCGCCCCTCCGGGCAGGTCGTCGACCAGCTCGCGTTGCTCGGGGCCCGCGACTACCCCGAGCACGGGAGCGGGAAGTTCCGCGCGGCTGCCTACGATGCGCTCGTCGCCGTGACCATGCCGGTCCGGGAGCTCGCGGAAATGTGGGTGATCATCGTCGCCGCCGTGATCGTGCTCGCCGTCGCCGCGGCGCAACGAAAATGGCTGCTGGCGCTTGCCGCGATCGTCATGTTCGCCGGCGCCAACCTCACGACCCAGGCGATCAAGAAACTGTGGGATCAGCCCGCCCACGACCTATACGAGACCTACGGGAATTCGTGGCCCTCCGGTCACACAACGCTCGTGGCGACGGCGTGCCTCGCCCTCCTGCTCGTCGTCCCCGGGCGCTGGCGCTGGGTGGTGGCGCTCGTGGGGAGTCTGGCGACGACGCTCATGGCGTGGGCAACGATCCTCTCCGGCTGGCATCGACCTTCCGATACGGTTGCGGCTATTCTGGTCTCCGCGATTTGGTATGTTCTGGTAGAGATAGCACGTCGAAGCGCGGCCCCCGTGCCGCTGACCGCGGGAGTGCGCAGCCCGGTGGCGATCCGGATCCTCGACATAGTTTCCGGGATCTGCGCCGCACTAGGTATAGGTATTCTCGCGGCCACCCTCTTGACCCTCCCGGATTCCCCGGTGGCGGATATGGAGGTCGCGATTCAGCGGTTAGCATTCGTAGGGGCGTTCTTTGGAGTCGCGGCCATCGCGTTGGGAACCAACAGAGTTCTTCTCACGGTGGGGCCGCACGAGGATTAGATCCTCATTTTTGAGCTGGCCAGGCCAGCGGAAGGAAGGCAGCAGTGAGCGGACGCAAACTCGTCATCGTGGAGTCCCCGGCAAAAGCCCGCACGATTTCGAGCTACCTGGGCCCGGAATTTACCGTGGAGGCCTCGGTGGGCCACATCCGTGACCTTCCCCAACCTTCCGAACTGCCCGCGGAGCTCAAGAAGGGCCCGTACAAGAAGTTCGCCATCGACGTCGAATCCGGGTTCGAGCCGTACTACGTCGTCTCTCCGGACAAGAAGAAGAAGGTCGCCGAACTGCGCAAAGCGCTCAAGGACGCCGACGAACTCTATCTCGCAACGGATGAGGACCGCGAAGGGGAAGCGATCGCGTGGCACCTGCTCGAGGAGCTCAAACCCAAGGTCCCCGTCAAGCGGATGGTGTTCCACGAGATCACCCGCGAAGCGATCGAGCGCGCCCTGGAGAACACCCGCGAGGTGGACACGCGGCTCGTCGACGCCCAGGAGACCCGCCGGATCCTCGACCGCCTCTACGGTTACGAGATCTCGCCCGTGCTCTGGCGCAAGGTCCGCCAAGGCCTGTCGGCCGGGCGCGTGCAGTCCGTGGCCACCCGGCTCGTGGTCGACCGCGAGCGCGAGCGGATGGCGTTCATCGCCGCCGAGTACTGGGACCTGGCGGGGGAATTCGCCGCCGAGGGGCAGGCATTCACGGCGAAACTCTCCGCCGTCGACGGCGTCAAGGTCGCCAGCGGGCGGGACTTCTCCGACGCCGGGAAGCTGAAGAACACCAAGGTCGTCGCGCTCGACCAACCGGCAGCCGAGTCGCTCGCCGCGGGCCTGGACGGCGCGGATTTCGCCGTCCGTTCGGTCGAGACCAAGCCCTACACCCGCCGTCCGGCCGCCCCGTTCACCACCTCCACGTTGCAGCAGGAGGCGTCCCGGAAGTTGCGCCTGAGCGCGAACTCCACGATGCGCACCGCGCAGGCGTTGTACGAGAACGGGTACATCACCTACATGCGTACCGACTCCCCGGCGCTGTCGGGGCAGGCGATCTCCGCAGCTCGGCGCCAGGCCACGGAGCTCTACGGCGCGGACTCCATTCCGGAAAAGCCCCGCTTCTACGGCTCCCGGTCCAAGGGTGCCCAGGAGGCCCACGAAGCGATCCGCCCCGCGGGAGACTTCTTCCGCACCCCCGGGCAGGTCGCCAAGGAACTCTCCGGGGATCAGCTGAAACTGTATGACCTCATCTGGAAGCGCACGGTCGCCTCCCAGATGGCTGACGCGAAGGGCTCGACGGCGACCCTGCGTCTCGGTGCCGAGGCCGCCGACGGGCGCGCGGCCGAATTCTCGACCTCCGGCACCGTCATCACCTTCCGCGGCTTCCTCGCCGCCTACGAGGAGGGCCGCGATGCGGGTCGTTACGACGCGAAGTCGGATGGGGAGGCGCGCCTGCCGCAGGTGAAGGAGGGTGACGCGGTCCTCGCGCAGGGGATCGAGGCTGAGGGGCACGTGACCAACCCGCCGCCCCGATACACCGAAGCATCGCTGGTGAAGTCGCTTGAGGACCTCGGAATCGGGCGCCCCTCGACGTATGCGGCGACGATCTCGGTGATCACCAACCGCGGATACGTCGAACGGCGGGGTCAGGCGCTCGTGCCCACGTGGCTCGCGTTCGCCGTCACTCGGCTGTTGGAAGAGAACTACGGATCGCTGATCGACTACGATTTCACCGCGCAGATGGAAGCCGACCTCGACGCGATCGCCAGCGGCGAGGCGCAGCGGGTCGAGTGGCTTACCGGCTTCTACTTCGGCCATGAAGACCACGAGGGCCTGAAGAAGCTCGTGGAGGATACCGGTGACATCGACGCCCGGGCGATCAACACGATCGACCTCGGCGGCGGGATCGCCCTGCGGGTGGGCCGGTACGGCCCCTACGTCGAGACCACCGGCGAGGATGGCGAACTCAAACGCGCCTCCGTGCCCGTGGATATCGCCCCCGACGAACTCACTGTCGAAAAGGCCGCCGAACTCATCGAGACGCAGGCCGATGGCGACCGATCGCTCGGCACCGACCCGGAGACGGGGCACGAGATCCTCGCCAAGGTGGGGCGGTTCGGGCCCTACGTCACCGAAGTGCTCCCCGAGCAGGACCCTGCGCCGAAGAAGAAACCGAAACCGCGCACCGCCTCGCTGTTCAAGCACATGAGCCCCGAGACGGTCGACCTGGAGACGGCGCTACGCCTGCTATCGCTGCCCCGCGTCGTCGGCACCGTCACCGAGGGGGAGGGCGAGGATGCGAAGGAAGTGCAGATCA